>JAISTY010000215.1 GCA_031272375.1 Opitutaceae bacterium
TTCCCTTGGGCGCGATGGCAGGAAACACAAGCGGCGGTCAAATTAAACGTGCTCTTCTCCGTCGAGGAGGAATTGCCGGAGTTGTGTTCAATAGTTACTGCGAATGAACATGATGTGAATTTTCTCAAAACACTGACTTTCGCGGCGGGACACTACTATGTTTTCGACCGCGGCTATCCCGATTTCGCGTCATGGTTTCGGATAAATCAATCGGGCGCCGGGCTTTTCCAACCGATGATCGGCTTCATTGAGACGGGAACTTGCGTGCCGACGGTGGCGACCTTGTTTCGCATCGCGTCGGTGCTGGGCTGTCCGCTCGCCGAGATTTTCGGCACGGTGGAGGCGGCGATCGCATCGGGCAGGAGAATTCCGGCGCTTGGGAAGCGGGCGAAGCGGCGGTAGCATACAGACGGCGGAGCGGGGCGCGGCAAAATGTTCCGCGAGAGTTGTTTAATAGACTCGTTCCATGCCCGACCGTTTTACGATAAGTCGTAAAACAGTCACGACCAATTTACGATGGATCGCCAAACGGTCGGCATGGGTTTCCCGCATGTTTTGAACCGCCCGCGGGCGACGCATATCGGACGCGTCTTCGCGACGAAAAGACGAAGCCGATCCCGTTTCGGACGCTCACCCGCCAGACTCCCGGAGTTGTTTGAGGTAATCGGAAAAATCAGCGGGAAGCGGGGCTTCGAGGACGAGCGGTTCTTGCGTGATGGGATGCGCGATGACCAGCCGCGCGGCGTGCAGGAAAAAACGCGGCGGCGGCGGCTTGTCGGGGAGCTTTGGGTTGCCGTAGGTGGGGTCGCCAAGAAGGGGGTGGCCGATGTGTTTCAGGTGGACGCGGATTTGGTGGGTGCGCCCCGTGTGGATCTCGCAACGCAGGAGGGCGGCGGCGGGGAATTCTTCGACGAGAAACCAGTCCGTCCGCGCGGGGCGGCCTTTGGGCGTGACCGCCATTTTGTGCCGGTGGACGGGATGGCGGCCAACGGGGGCATTGATGACGCCGGAGTCCGTCGCGGGGACGCCGCTGACGAGCGCAAGGTAGGTTTTGCGCGTGCTGCGGTCGGCAAACTGCCGCGAGAGCGCGATGTGCGCGGCGTCGTTTTTCGCCGCCACGATGACGCCGGTGGTGTCGCGGTCGAGGCGGTGGACGATGCCGGGGCGCTCGACGCCACCGATGCCGGACAAGCTGCCGCGGCAGTGGGCGAGGAGAGCGTGGACAAGGGTGTCGCCGCCGGTGTTGGCGCCGGGGTGGACGGTCATGCCCGGCGGCTTGTTGACGGCGACGAGGGCGTCGTCCTCGAAGAGGATTTCGAGGGGGATGGGGTTCGGGACGATTGCGGCGGGGCGGGTTTCGGGGAGCGCGAGGGCGAGGGTGTCGCCGGGGCGGACGGTGTCGTTTTGGGCGGCGGGGCGGTTGTTGAGGGTGACAAGCCCGGCGGCGAAGGCGCGCTGGATGGCGGCGCGGGAATGTTCGGGGAAGGCGGCGGCGAGGAGTTTGTCGGCGCGCGCGCGGCGGGCATCGGTCGGGTGAATGTAGGTTTTTGAGGGTGACTTGTTCATTTTTCCAACGCCAGGACGCAAAGCCGCCAAGAAGAAGATTTTTGTCTCACGCAGAAACGCTGAGGCGCAGAGTTTTGGGGGAAGAGCTTTTTAGAATTAACGGAGTTTTCGGAATTAACAGAATTAGGAGGAGCAATCCGTGGTTGGCTTGGGTGGCTTTTAATTAGTGGGGAATTAGCGGTGGAGGGATTGGAGTTGGCGTCTTTGCCTCCTGGCGTTGGAGAGAAGTTTCAGGCGAATTGTTTTTCCACGCGGGCGATTTCGGCGAGGTGGCGCTGGCGTTCGGAGTCGGGGATGTCGGCGACTTGCCAGCCGTTGCGGGCGAGTTGGGCGAGTTCGGCGAGGGTGAAGCCGGCCTCGTTGGCGAGGGTCTCGTATTCGTCGAGGAGGGTGTTGGCGAAACAGAGGGGGTCGTCGGTGCTCACGGTGCAATGGATGCCAGCTTGCATGAGGCGGCGGATCGGGTGCGAGGCGATGTCCGGGACGACGCGGAGTTTGACGTTGCTGATGGGACACATGTCGAAGGTGACGCCGCGGTCGGCGGCGAGGCGCACGACGGCGGGATCCTCGATGGCGCGGGTGCCGTGCTGGATGCGGGTGGCGCCGAGTTGCTCGATGGCCTCGCGGACGCGGCCGGCGCCGCCGAACTCGCCGGCGTGGGCCTTGGTGCGTTTGCCGGCGGCGCGGAGGTTCGCCCAGACCTCCGCCGTCCACGGCTCGTTGGGGAGGGTTTCGAGGCCGTGGAGGTCAACGCCGTGGAGCTGTTTCCAGTTGCCGAGATCGTCAATCGTGTCGCGCAGCGGCGGCTTGTAGTCGTTGCGCGCCATGCCGGTGAAGGCGCGGACGGTCATTCCGGGCGGCGCGGCGGAGAGGATGGCGTCGAGGATGTCGCGTCCGTCGAGCTTGAGAAATTGCGTCACGGGCAGGTGGAAGCTGGTCTCGACGTAGCGGACGTTTTGGGCGGCGAGGTTTTTGAAAATGCGCGCGGCGGCGATGTGGTAGCGTTCCGGCGTGGTGAACCATGGGAGGGCGTGGCCGAGGAGGATTTCGTCGAATTGCGGGAAGGTTTCGTAGCGGTAGCCGGGGGCGCGGAAGGGCGGGTTTTCGGGATAGGTTTCCGGCTTCCACTCGCGGAGGATTTCATAGGGGAGCGCGCCCTCGATGTGGAGGTGCGTCTCGGTTTTCGGAAGCGCGAGGAGGAAGGCGCGGAGGGTCTTGGGATCGTGCATGGCGGACAGGGAACGCGGTTTTTGTTTTTTAACAACGCCGAACGCGGAAACGGCGCCGTCTCACCGGCTTTCCCGCGCGGAAACGCGCAACAGCTCGTTCGGTGTGGCGGCGACGATTTCGCCGAGTTTCAGCAGCTCAAGGTCGCTGACGGCGCGGAGGCCGGCCTCGATTTTCGCGACGACGACGCGGTCAATGTCCCAGCCGGCGAGCTGGCATTTGGCGGCGAGGACGGCCTGCGACCAGCCGAGGGCGGAGCGGCGTTTGCGGAGCTCCGGGCCGAGGGCGTTCAGGGACTTTCCGGGCCGCCAGGGGCGTTGGGCTAAACGGGGGCGGCCTTTGGTTTTTCCGGGCATCGCGGTGTTCCTTCCTCGGCACTGAAATCACTTCTGATAAAGCACGGGGTCCTCGATGCGGACGTTGAGGGCGCCGTTTTCGGCGGGGGTGATGGCAATCGGGTAGGCGACGCCATCGGGGCCGAGGGTCTTGAGGAGCCACAGTTCGCGCCCGTCGGCGAGGGCCTTGACGTTGATGGTTTCCGGCGCGGGGCGGCCCTTGGCGGCCTCGAGCCGGGCAAGCGCGGCGAACATCTGTTGCTGCTGCTCCGGCGTGAAGCGCGTGGCGGCGTTGGGGAGGTTGTCCGCGAGGACGCGGACGAGGATGGCGTCGCCGCGCGAGGTGCGGAGGGCGCGCCAGCGGAAGGGGGAGTTTTCGGCCTCCTCCTTGCGGTTGGCGGCGGCGAGGGAGTCGTCCGGCCTCGCGACGGGCTGGTTGCAGGCGGCGGGCGCGAGGAGGAGCGCGGGAAGGAGAAGGAAAATTCCGGCGGGACGCATGTTCGGGAGGCGGCGCGGTTATTTGGCGAGGAGGTAATCGGGGTTCAGTTTCTGGAGCGGCTTGGGGACGAAGAGGCCGTCCTTGCGGATGAGTTTGCCGTCGAACCGGATTTCGCCGCCGCCGTATTCGGGGCGCTGGATGCACACCATGTCCCAGTGGATTTGCGATTTGTTGCCGTTGCCCGCCTGCTCGTAGGCTTGGCCGGGCGTGAAGTGAAAACTGCCGGCGATTTTCTCGTCGAAGAGGATGTCGCGCATGGGTTCGAGGATGTGCGGGTTGAAGCCGAGGGCGAACTCGCCGATGAAGCGCGCGCCGGCGTCGCTATCGAGAATTTCGTTGAGGCGTTTGGTGTTGCTGCCGGTCGCCTCGACGACGCGGCCTTTTTTGAAGGCGAGCCGGATGTTGTCGAAGGAGGTGCCGAGATAGACGGTTGGCGCGTTGAACTGCACGTGTCCCTCGACGCTGTCGCGGACGGGGCAGGAATAGACCTCGCCGTCGGGAATGTTGTATTGCCCGCCGCAGGCCTGGGCGCCGATGCCCTTGATGGAGAAGCGCAGATCGGTGCCGTTGCCGGTGACGCGGACGCTGTCGGTGCGCTCCATGAGTTCGCGCAACGCCCTCATGCCGGGCGCCATGCGGGCGTAGTCGAGCGTGCAGACGCGGAAGTAAAAATCCTCGAACGCCTCCGTGCTCATGCCGGCGAGCTGCGCCATCGCGGGCGTCGGCCAGCGGAGGACGCACCACTTGGTCTTGTTAACGCGGTGGTCGAGGACGGGCTTCATCAACCGCGAGACGAGGCGCGTTTTTTCGGCGGGGATGTCGGAGTTCTCGAAAATGTTGTCGGAGCCGCGCAGGGCGATGTAGGCGTCCATGTGCCTCATGCGGGCGAGTTCGCCGGCGGCGAGGGGCGCGAGCTGCGGTTCGGTGGCGTGGAGGTTGAGTTCGCGGGTGACGCGGGCGCGGTGGATGGCGACGGCGGGGAGCGCGCCGCGGGCGCGGGCGGCGCGGATGAGTTCGACAACGATGGCGTCGGGAACGTCGAAGGCGTCAATGAGGACGCGCTCGTTGGGCTTGAGGGCGGTGGAGAAGCCGGTGAGGAGTCGCGCGAGATCGGCGAGGCGTTTGTCGGTGAGCATGGCGGGGACGTTGCGGGACAAAGGCGGGAAGGCGACGGGAAACAGCGCCTCCGCCCGGCGGCGGGCGCGCACAAAACCCTTTGCGCCGCCCGCGCCCTTGCTGTTCAACGCCGCCCATGCCCGACCCACTCCTCACCGTCCGCGAACTCAAGGCCCTCGGCGAAACCAACGGCCAGCCCTTCGCCGCCCTTCTCGTCATCCGCAAACTCGCCGCGAAAACCGCCTCCAACGGCAACACCTTCCTCTCGCTCGACCTCGGCGACCGCACCGGCGTCTTCTCCTGCACGCTCTTCGGCGACAACCCCGCCTTCGAAACCGTCCGCACTGCCGGCGAGGGCGCCGTCGTGCGCGTCGAGGGCCGCACCGACTCCTACCAAGGGCGCTTCTCCCCGCGCATCCTGAAGGCCGGCGTCCTCGACGAGTCCGAACTCGGCGCCCCCGGCCTGCTCGACAACCTCGTCGAGCTTGCCCCGGAGCCGTTCGACCAGCTCCGCGCCGAGCTGGACGCCTTTGTTGACGGGATCCCGCACGACGCCCTGCGCATGACCGTCCGCGGCGTCCTCGACGAAACCGGCGCGCGCTTTCTGGAAACCCCCGCCGCCGTCTCGATGCACCACGCCTACCGCCACGGCCTGCTCGAGCACACCGTCCACATGGCCCGCGTCTGCAACGCGCTCCTTCCGCTCTACCCGCAGGTGGATCCCTCCCTCGCGATGGCCGGCATCCTGCTGCACGACACCGGCAAAACCATCGAATACGAGGGCAACTTGTCCACGCGCCGCTCGCGCAAGGGCATCCTGCAAGGCCACGTCGTCCTCGGCTACCAGCTCGCCCGCAAGCACGGCATCAAGGCGCGCCTCGACCCCGACCGCCTCGAACGCCTTGAACACATCATCCTCTCCCACCAGGGCGAACTCGAGTGGGGCGCCGCCGTCCACGCCGCCACGCCCGAGGCCGTCTTTGTCTCCATGATAGACAACCTCGACGCCAAAATGGGCATGGTGCAGCGCGCCCTCCGGCAGGCCGACCCCGCCGCCGAATTCAGCGAACGCCTCCCCGGCCTCAACGCCCCCCTCCTCACCAAACCCCTGCCCTGACGGACAACGCCGCCGCCCTTCCGCGCCCATGCCCGAAAAAACCTCCCTCCTCGCCGAAACCCCGGAGTCCCTCGCCGCCTTCCTCGCCGCCGGCGGACAACCCGCCTACCGCGCCGCCCAAATCCTCTCCTGGGTCTGGAAAAAACGCGCCGCCTCCTGGGACGCCATGACCAACCTCCCCAAAAACCTCCGCGCCCTCCTCGCGGACCGCTTCTCCCTCAACCCCACCGACCTCCTCCTCGAGAAAAAATCCGCCGACGTCACCGGCAAACTCCTCCTCCGCCTCCATGACGGCGCCCTCGTCGAAACCGTCCTCATCCGCGCCCCGCGCGACGACGCCCCCGCCGCCGGCGACCGCCTTACCCTCTGCGTCTCCACACAGGTCGGCTGCGCGATGGGCTGCAAGTTCTGCGCCAGCGGCCTCGACGGCCTCCGCCGCGACCTCGACGCCTCCGAAATCCTCGCGCAAGTCCACCACGCCGCCCGCCTCGTCGAAAACGACACCCCGCCCGCGCTCCGCGACGACCGCCTCCCCTTCGACAACCTCGTCGTCATGGGCATGGGCGAACCCCTCGCCAACTACGACGCCACCCTCGCCGCCCTCCGCGTCCTCAACGCCCCCTGGGGACCCGCCTTCGGCGCGCGCCGCGTCACCCTCTCCACCTCCGGCCTCGCCCCGCAAATCCTCCGCCTCGCCGACGACTCCCTCCCCGTCCGCCTCGCCGTCTCCCTCCACGCCGCCACCGACGACGTCCGCTCCCAAATCATGCCCGTCAACAAGGCCTACCCGCTCGCGAAACTCCTCCCCGCCATCAAAACCTTCGCCTCCAAAAAAGGCCGCATGGTCACCCTCGAATACATCCTCATCGAAAACCTCAACGACTCCACGCGACAAGCCGCCGCCCTCGCCGAAATCGCCCGCGACCTCCACGCCCACGTCAACCTCATCCCCTATAACGAGGTTGACGGCCTCGCCTGGAAACGCCCCCCGCCGGAAATCCAAAACGCCTTCCTCGACACCCTCCTCGACGCCCGCGTCTCCGCCACCCTCCGCCGCGAAAAGGGCGCCGACATCAACGCCGCCTGCGGCCAGCTCCGCCTGAAAACCGAGCGCCCTCCGCCACCCGCCGCCTGACGCCGCCCCGCGTTTTTATTTACATCCAAACGCCTCCCTCCAACCCTCCCGCGCCATGTCCACTCCCGCCGCCCACCAATGGAAATTCGCGCGCACCGGAGGCCTCGACCAGGTTGTCCTCTCCTCCGCCGACGACCTCCTCCACCTCCGCGACCTCGACCAAAAACTCTGGACCGCCCTCTCCTGCCCCGTCTCCGGCCTCGAACTCGACGAAGCCACCCTCAAACTCATTGACACCGACAACGACGCCCGCGTCCGCGTCCCCGAAATCCTCGCCGCCATCGCCTGGCTCGCCCCGCGCCTCCGCGACCTCTCCGTCATCCTTCAACCCTCCGCCGTCTGCGACCCCGCCGAACTCAACACCGCCACCCCCGAAGGCGCCGCCATCGCCGCCGCCGCCGACCGCCTCCAAAAACTCCTTCCCCCCGGCGCCCTCCTCGACATCCCCGCCATCGCCACCGCCCGCGCCGCCTTCGCCGCCTCGCCCCTCAACGGCGACGGCGTCATCACCCCCGAAACCGCCGCCGACCCGCGCCTCCAACGCCTCCTCGCCGACATCATCGCCACCTCCGCGCCCGTCCCCGACCTCTCCGGCAAACCCGGCGTCAACCAGCCCGCCCTCGACGCCTTCCTCGACGCCGTCACCGCCCGCGCCGCCTGGCTCGCCAGCGCCACCCCTGACAAGCTGCCGCTCGGCCCCGCCACCCGACCCGCCCTCGACGCCCTCCTCGCCGTCCGCGCAAAAATCAACGACTTCTTCGCCCGCCGCCGCCTCGCCGACTACGACCCCCGCGCCCTCGACGCCCTCAACCGCGACGCCGCCGCCTACCTCCCCCTCCTCGCCCGCGAAATCACCCCCGGCGACGACGCACTGCGCCCCCTCCCCCTCGCCCAAATCACCCCCGGCAACACCACCCTCCCCCTCGCCGCCGGCCTCAACCCCGCCTGGACCGCCCCCGTCGCCGCCTTCCTCGACGCCACCGTCACCCCCCTCCTCGGCCCCGGCAAAACCGCCCTCTCCGAGGACGAATGGCTCCGCCTCAACACCACCCTCGCCCCCTTTGAAACCTGGCTCGCCTCCCAGCCCGCCCCGCACCTCGCCACACTCGGCGACGACCGCCTCCGCGAAATCGCCTCCACCGCCGCCAACGACAGGCAAACCCTCGCCGCCCTCATCGCCGCCGACGCCGCCCTCGAACCCGAACGCCGCTCCTTCGAGGACCTCGAACGCCTCCTCCGCTACCGCCGCGACCTCCGCCTCCTCCTCGCAAACTTCGTCAACTTCTCCGACTTCTACGACCCCGCCCGCACCGCCGTCTTCCAGACCGGCACCCTCTACTTCGACACCCGCGCCTGCGACCTCTGCATCCGCGTTGACGACCCCGCCGCCCACGCACCCCTCGCCGCCCGCTCCAACACCTGCGTCGCCTACTGCGACCTCAAACGCCAGGGCCTCTCCATGAAAATCGCCGCCGTCTTCACCCAGGGCGACTCCGACTACCTCATGCCCGGCCGCAACGGCGTCTTCTACGACCGCCTCGGCCGCGACTGGGACGCCACCATCACCCGCCTCATTGACAACCCCATCTCCCTCCGCGCCGCCTTCTGGTCCCCCTACAAAAAATTCGTCCGCACCCTCGAAAACCTCGCCGCCAAACGCGCCGCCGCCGCGGACGACAACGCCTCCGCCAGCCTCAACGCCTCCGCCGCCTCCGCCGCCGCCGGGCAACCCGCCGCCCCCAAAAAAATGGACGTCGGCACCGTCGCCGCCCTCGGCGTCGCCCTCGGCGCCCTGACAACCGCGCTGGCCGCCATCGCCACCGGCATCATGCGCCTCCACGCTTGGCAGCTCGCCCTCGTCCCAGCCGCCGTCATCCTCCTCATCTCCCTCCCCTCCGTCTTCCTCGCCTGGCTGAAACTCCGCCAGCGCACCCTCGGTCCCCTCCTCGACGCCACCGGCTGGGCCGTCAACGGACGCATCAAAATCAACATCCCCCTCGGCGCCTCCCTCACCCACCGCGCCCGCCTCCCCGAAGGCTCCCTCCGCGCCGCCGCCGCCGACCCCTTCCGCCCGCGCCACCGCCTCCTGAAAACCACCGTCCTCCTCGCCCTCCTCGCCTCCCTCGCCGCCTCCGCCCTCCTCTGGCGCCACCACCTCCGCGACAACCCGCCGCCTCCTCCCCAACAACAACAACCCGCCGCCGGACAACCCGCCGCGGGACAACCTGCCGTTTCCTCCCCGACGCCCTGAAAAAACCGCGCCGCCTCCATTTCCCGTCTCCAACCATTCCAACAACCATGTCCGCCACCGACCTCTTCTCCACGCGCCGCCCCCTCTCCGCCGCCGGCCTCTCCCGCGAGTTCTACTCCCTCCCCGCCCTCCAGGAAAACTTCCCCAACATCGCCCGCCTCCCCGTCTCCATCCGCATCGTCCTCGAATCCCTCCTCCGCAACTGCGACGGTCGCCGCGTCTCCCAAGCCGCCGTCGCCGCCCTCGCCAACTGGCGCCCCGACGCCCCGCGCTCCGCCGAAATCCCCTTCGTCGTCTCCCGCATCGTCCTCCAGGACTTCACCGGCGTCCCACTCCTCGTGGACCTCGCCGCCATGCGCTCCGCCTTCGCCAGACTCGGCAAAAACCCCGGCGCCATCGAACCCCTCGTCCCCGTTGACCTCGTCGTTGACCACTCCGTCCAGGTTGACTTCGCCGGCTCCTCCGACGCCCTCGCCAAAAACCTCGACCTCGAGTTCCGCCGCAACCGCGAACGCTACCAGTTCCTCAAATGGGGCATGTCCGCCTTCAAAACCTTCCGCGTCGTCCCTCCGGGCATCGGCATCGTCCACCAGGTCAACCTCGAACACCTCGCACGCGGCGTCATTGACAGCGACGGCCTCCTCTTCCCCGACACCCTCGTCGGCACCGACTCCCACACCACCATGATCAACGGCCTCGGCATCGTCGGCTGGGGCGTCGGCGGCATCGAGGCCGAGGCCGGCATGCTCGGCCAGCCCGTCTATTTCCTGACCCCCGACGTCGTCGGCGTCCGACTCACCGGCTCCCTCCGCGACGGCGTCACCGGCACCGACCTCGCCCTCACCCTCACCCAGAAACTCCGCGCCGCGAAGGTCGTCGGCAAATTCGTCGAATACATCGGCCCCGGCGCCGCCGCCCTCCCCGTCGTTGACCGCGCCATGATCGCCAACATGGCCCCCGAATACGGCGCCACCATGGGCTTCTTCCCCCCCGACCCCGAATGCGCCGCCTACCTCCGCGCCACCGGACGCCCCGAGCAGCGCGTCGCCCTCTACGAGGCCTACCACAAGGCCCAAAACCTCTGGGGCGTCCCCGACGCCGCCGACATTGACTACTCCCAGCTCCTCGAACTCGACCTCTCCACCGTCACTCCGAGCGTCGCCGGCCCCAAA
>JAISTY010000016.1 GCA_031272375.1 Opitutaceae bacterium
ACCCAGAGGGCTGCGCCGCCAACGTCCGCGACCAGATCGCCCACGTCAAAAGCCGCCCCCCCCTCAAAAACGGCCCCCGCCGCGTCCTCGTCCTCGGCGCCTCCACCGGCTACGGCCTCGCCTCCCGCGTCGCCGCCGCCTTCGGCTCCGGCGCCGCCTCCATCGGCGTCGCCTTCGAACGCCCCGCCGAAAACGGACGCCCCGCCTCCCCGGGCTGGTATAACGCCGCCGCCTTCACCAACGCCGCCCGCTCCGCCGGCCTCCTCGCCCTCAACCTCAACGGCGACGCCTTCTCCGACGCCCTCAAAAAACAAACCGCCGCCGCCATCCGCAAACACCTCGGCCAGGTGGACCTCATCGTCTATTCCCTCGCCGCACCCCGCCGCACCGACCCCGCCACCGGCGTCACCCACAAGTCCGTCCTCAAACCCGTCGGCGCCCCCTACTCCAACAAAACCGTCGCCACCGACACCGGCGTCGTCTCCCAAATCACCCTCCAGCCCGCCACCCCCGCCGAAATCGCCGACACCACCGCCGTCATGGGCGGCGCCGACTGGGAACTCTGGATCAACGCCCTCGCCTCCGAAAACCTCATCGCTCCGGGCGCCACCTCCGTCGCCTACTCCTACATCGGCCCCGAACTCACCTGGCCCATCTACAAAAACGGCACCATCGGCCTCGCCAAAAACGACCTCGAACGCGCCGCCAAAAGCATCGACGCCACCCTCAAGTCCATCGGCTACGGCCGCGCCCTCGTCTCCGTCAACAAGGCCCTCGTCACCCAGGCCAGCTCCGCCATCCCCGTCGTCCCACTCTACATCTCCATCCTCTACAAACTCATGAAGGCCGCCGGCACCCACGAGGGCTGCATCGCCCAAATGCACCGCCTCCTCGCATCCCAGCTCTGCTCCGGCAACGCCTTCACCTGCGATGACGCCGGCCGCGTCCGCATGGACGACCTCGAAATGGCACCCGAAATCCAGCGGCAGGTCGCCGACCTCTGGCCCCGCGTCACCACCGAAAACCTCGCCGACCTCACCGACATCGCCGGCTACCGCTCCGACTTCCTCAACCTCTTCGGCTTCGCTCGCCCCGACATTGACTACTCCGCCGACACCAACCCCGACGTCCCCCTCCCCCTCGAATAAGTGCCCTCCGTTTTGGAGTGCGGCGACTTGTCGCCCCGCCCCGCCGTTTGTGTTCCCGTCGAGCCGCGCGTGTTCACACGCGCCCCCTCCTTTCTTTCACCCCTCTGTTCCATCTCTCCCTATTTTGGAGTGCGGCGACTTGTCGCCGCTTTCGACGGGGCGACTTGTCGCCCCGCCCCCGCCCCGCCCTCTCGTCAAAGCACCTCAATATCGAGGATCTGCTTGTTGCGCGCCTCCACGGGCAACGGCACAAGCCCGGCGGCCTCCCACGCCTCCGCCCCCTCCTCGCTCAAAAGAAACCGCGCGATCCCGAACAGCCGCCGCGAATCGGCCTTCTTGAACGCCATGTAGATCGGCAGCCGGATCGGATAGTCCCCCGCGTGGATCGCCCCCGGCGTCGGCGGATAGGCGCGGCTCTGCGCGTCCTTCGCCACAAGCAGCGCCTTGAACCGCGGATTCTTCGGCAGCACCGGCAGAATCGCCAGCCCACCCTCGTCGGACAACAGCTTCGCCACCACATCGTCCGTCGTCCCGAGAACGGGCATGCCAAGCTTGATGTTCGCCGAACGCAGCGCCGTGTGACGGAAAAGATCGAAGCAAAGCCCCGTGTTCGGCCCCGCCATCACCGGCTGTATCGGCCGCGCCACCCACAACCCCGGCACCCCAAGATCCCCCCACCGCTTGAGACTCGACGGCGCGTCCTCGCAGAAAATCGTGTCCAGCTGCTCGAACGTCACCTGCGTCAACGGCAGCGTCGCCGCCGCCACCGCCACCGCCGTCTGGTAGGCCGCCACAATGGAGACAATCTCACCCTCCGGCGGCTGCTCGCCGGGCTTCAGCACGAACACCGCGAACTGCGCCTCCCCGTTCTTCAACTCCAGCAGCCCCGTCCGGCTCCCCTTCAGCGACACCTTCACGTCCTGGTCGCCCGCGTGCGTCTCCCGCCCCACGGTCTCCGCGAAACTCGCCGGCAAAATGTCGGAAACAACCATCTTCACCTGCCCCGGCAGGGAACCCGCCAGCAACGCCAGCGCGGACAAAATCGGATAAGGGAAACGCATGATTTTCGTCGGAAAAAAACGCCGCCCCTTTGCCGTGGCAACTTGTTAATGCCCCCGCGCCACGCCCCCGAAACAAGTTGCCGCCGCCTCCGCCCCAGCGAACCTCCCCGCCCATGAAACTCCTCTCCTGGAACGTCAACGGCCTCCGCGCCGCACTCCAAAAGGGCCTCCTCGACTGGATGCGCTCCGAAAACGCCGACGCCTTCTGCCTCCAGGAGACCAAATGCCACCCCGCCGACGTCTTCGGAACCCAGTGGCCCGCCGGCTACTCCGACTTCTTCAACCCCGCCGCGCGCCCCGGCTACAGCGGCACCGCCCTCCTCACCCGCCACCCCCCCCTCTCCGTCTCCCGTGGCATCGGCCTCCCCGACCTCGACGCCGAGGGCCGCGCCCTCACCGCCGAATTCCCCGACTTCTTCCTCGTCAACACCTACGTCCCCAACGCCCAACCCGGCCTCGCCCGCATCGAAACCCGCGCCAAATGGGACGCCGCCCTCCTCGCCCACCTCCTCCGCCTCGAAAAAACAAAACCCGTCCTCTGCTGCGGCGACCTCAACGTCGCCCACGAGGAACTCGACCTCGCACGCCCCAAACAAAACATCGGCGAGCCGGGCTTCAGCGACCGCGAACGCGACGGCTTCCGCGCCTTCCTCGCCGCCGGCTTCCTCGACACCTTCCGCGAGTTTGAAAAAGGCGGCGGCCACTACTCCTGGTGGAGCTACCGCGGCGGCGCCCGCGCCCGCAACGTCGGCTGGCGCATTGACTACTTCCTCGCCTCCAAAACCCACCGCCCGCG
>JAISTY010000040.1 GCA_031272375.1 Opitutaceae bacterium
CTTCGTGGCTTCGTGTGAGCCCAAAAACGCGGGTGGGGTTTTATTCGGGAGAGGCGGCGGGCCAGGGGGGGATGACGGAACCGCCGGAAATGATGAGCTTCATGCCGTCGCCAACGCTCATCTCCAGCTCGACGATTTTTTCGCGGGGCAGGAACAGCAGGAAGCCGCTGGTGGGATTCGGGGTCGTCGGCACGAAAACGCCCCAGACCTCCGCGCCGCCCGCGCCCGCGACGCGCGCCTGCGGCTCCGCGCGCGTTTTCGTTGTCAGGAAACCGATGGCCCAGCTGCCCTCGATGGGGAACTGCACGAGGACGACCTTGCTGAAGAGGTTGCGCTTGTCCGCGCCGAAGGTGGTGACGATCTGCTTGACGGTGTTGTAGACGGAATTGACGCCGGGGATGGTGCGCACGAGCCGTTCAAGGGAGCCGAGGAGAAAGCGTCCGAGAAAGTGCCGCGAGACGTAGCCGAGCAGGGTGATGAGGGCGATGACGATGAGGGTCGCGAGGATGTTCCAAACGATGCCGAGGGCGGGGGCGTTGAGGAGTTTTTCGGGGAGGTAAAAGAAGAAGAGCGGGCGGAAGCTGCCGCCGACCTGCCCGACGAGCCAGGCGAACACAAACCACGTCACGCCCAATGGCGAGAGCAGGAGCAGGCCGGTGACGAAGGCGTTGCGGAGGCGGACGAGGGCGGAGGGCGCGGGTTCGGCGGCGTTCATGGCGCGATGGATAGGCGGCGGCGCGCGCTTTTCAACGGCGGTTTGCCGCGTTCCGGGCGAGCAGGGCGTGGATGAGGATGGCGGCGGCGGCGGAGACGTTGAGAGACTCCACCTTCCCGGAACCGCGGATGTGCACGCGCGCGCCGCAGGCGGCGACGGTCTCCGGCGACGGGCCGCGCTCCTCGTTGCCGAGGACCAGCGCGACGGGCGCGCGCGCGGCGGCGGCGGCTTGTCCGAGCTGCTCCGGCGTGACGGAGCCGGGGGCTTGCGCGACGGCGGCGGCGGTTGTGTGGCCCGCGGCGGCAAGGCGCCGCAGGAGGGCGGGCGGCTCCGACGCGAGCCAGAGGTTCACGTGCTCGAAGCCGCCCTCGGCGACACGGTGCGCGGCGGCGGAGGGCGGCGCGGATTCGGGATGCCGCGTCAGGATGATTTCCGTAAGGCCGAGGAAGGCGGCGGTGCGGACGATCGCGCCGAGGTTGTGGGCGTTGCCGACGCGGTCGAGCAGGAGCAGGGGCGTTTTCGCGGCGGCCCACGCGGCGATGTCCGTTTCCGCCGGTTCGGCGGCAACGGGGGCGTCGGCGACGGCGACGATGCCGCCGTGGTGGATGGAGCCGGAGAGTTTTTCGAGTTCGGCGGGGGCGACGCAGCGGTAGGTTTTGCGGGCGGCGGCGAGGGCCTTGCAAAGGATGCCGATATGCCGGGAGGTCGGCTGGTCAAAGTAGAGGCGGCGGATGGAGGCCGGGTTTTTGCGGAAACGGGCGCGGACGGCGGCGAGGCCGCAAAGGGCGATGGTTTTGTCGGCGGACGGCATGGGCGGCTTTGATTAACCACTAATGAACACTAATCAGACGCCTAATCCAAACCGAATTAACCCACAGATTACACGAATTTGCGCGGATCTCACGGATAAAAACCATCTGATAATAAACCACTAATAAACACTAATCCGCCACTAATCCCAACCGAATTAGCCACAGAGAACGCATAGAACTCAAAGGAAATAAATAACTTGCAATCCAATCTTTGCGCCTATGCGTCTTTGCGTTTAAAAAAATTCAGAATGCCGCGTGCGACTCTCTCTTCTGTTCAAAAAAACTTCGTGTCTTCGCGGGTCCGGGGACGGGGAGGGGGGGGCGGGACCAGATGTCGCGGGCGTATTCGCGCATGGTGCGGTCGCTGCTGAATTTGCCGACGCGGGCGGTGTTGAGGATGGCTTTTTCGGCCCATTGGGCGGGGCGGCGGTAGAGGGCGTCCGCTTTTTGCTGGCATTCGACGTAGGAGCGGTAGTCGGCGAGGACCTTGAAGGGGTCGCCGCCGTCGAGGAGGCTGTGGACGAGCGGGGCGAAGGCGCCTTGTTCGTTCGGGGTGAAGTAGTTGGAGCCGAGCCAATCCACGATGGCGCGGAGTTCGGGGTCGGTGTTGTAGCGGTCGCGGGGGTTGTAGCCTTTTTGGTTGAGGGCTTCGATTTCGGAGACGGTGAGGCCGAAGATGAAGATGTTGTCGGGGCCGACCTCCTCGCGGATTTCGACGTTGGCGCCGTCAAGGGTGCCGATGGTGAGGGCGCCGTTGAGGGCGAGTTTCATGTTGCCGGTGCCGGAGGCCTCCTTGCCGGCGGTGGAGATTTGCTCGGAGAGGTCGGCGGCGGGGATGATGGATTCGGCGAGGGTGACGCGGTAGTTGGGGAGGAAGGCGACCTTGAGTTTGCCGGCGATGCGGGCGTCGTGGTTGATGTGGTTGCCGATGGTGTTGATGGCGCGGATGATGTTTTTGGCGAGGTCGTAGCCTGGGGCGGCTTTGGCGCCGAAGATGAAGACGCGCGGGACGAGGTCGAGGCCGGGGTTTTGGAGGAGGCGGCGGTAGAGCGTGAGGATGTGGAGGAGGTTGAGGTGCTGGCGTTTGTATTCGTGGAGACGTTTGATTTGGACGTCGTAGAGGGCGTCGGGGGAGACGGTGATACCGCAATGGCGCTGGATGATGGAGGCGAGGCGGATTTTGTTGTTCCGCTTGATTTCCATGAATTTGCGTTGGAAGTCGGGGTTTGTGGCGAATTTTTCGAGGGCGCGGAGTTGGTCGAGGTCGCGGAGCCAGTTTGAATGGCCGAGGGTTTGGGAGATGAGGGTGGAGAGGGCTGGGTTGCAGTCATTGAGCCAGCGGCGGGGGGTGATGCCGTTGGTCTTGTTTTGGAATTTGCCGGGGTAGAGGGCGTTGAATTCGGGGAAGAGGTCTTTTTTGAGGAGTTGGGTGTGGAGGGCGGCGACGCCGTTGACGGCGTGGGAGCCGACGACGGCGAGGTTGGCCATGCGGAAGGATTTGGAGCCGTTTTCGTCCACGAGGGAGCAGACGCGTTTTTTGTCGTTATCGCCGGGCCATTTGGCTTCAACGGTTTCCATGAGGCGGCGGTTGATTTCAAAGAGGATTTGGGCGTGGCGAGGGAGGACGCGGGAGAGGAGGGGGACGCCCCAGGTTTCGAGGGCTTCGGGGAGGAGGGTGTGGTTGGTGTAGGCGACGGAGCGGGTGGTGATGTCCCAGGCGCGCTCCCAGGTGAGGTGGTTGTCGTCGAGGAGGATGCGCATAAGCTCGGCGATGGTGATGGCGGGGTGGGTGTCGTTGAGCTGGATGGCGACTTTTTCGGGGAAGTTGTCCCAGGAGTTGTCCTTGTTGCGGAAGTGGCGGCGGATGATGTCGCTCATGGAGCAGGCGACGAAGAAGTATTGCTGGATGAGGCGGAGTTCCTTGCCGTTTTCAGTTTTATCGTTGGGGTAGAGGACTTTGGAGATGGTTTCGCCGACGGCTTTATCGCGGACGGCCTCGACGTAGCCGCCGGAATTGAAGGCGGCGAGGTCGAATTCCTCGTTGGCGCGGGAGGCCCAGAGGCGGAGGAAGTTGGCGGTGTGGGTGCCGTAGCCGGCGATGGGGATGTCGTAGGGGATGCCGCGGATGGTGCGGGTGGCGACCCAGCGGGGTTCGTAGTTGCCGTTGTTGTCGAAGACGTTTTCGACGTGTCCGTAGAGGCGGACTTCGACGGCGTTGGCGGGGCGGATGATTTCCCAGGGGGTGCCGAAGATCATCCAGTTGTCGGGGTGTTCGACTTGGGAGCCGTTGACGAACTCCTGTTTGAAGAGGCCGAATTCGTAATGGATGCCGTAGCCGACGGCTGGGAGGTCGAGTGTGGCGAGGGAGTCGAGGAAGCAGGCGGCGAGGCGTCCGAGGCCGCCGTTGCCGAGGCCCATGTCGGCTTCCTGGGCGCGGAGTTTGTCGTAGTCAATGCCGAGGTCGGCGAGGGCGGAGCGTGCGGATTGGAGGAGGCCGGTGTTGTGGAGGTTGGATTCGAGGAGGCGGCCCATGAGGTATTCGAGGGAGAGGTAATAGAGGCGGCGGGCGTTGTTGCCGTTGTGGACGGCCTGGGTTGCGATGAGGCGGGCGTGGATTTGCTCGCGGACGGCGAGGGCGAGGGCGATCCACCAGTCGCGCGTGGAGGCGGTGTTGGTGTCGCGCGCGAGGGAATAGGTGAGGTGGCGGAGGATGGCCTGTTTGAGTTTCGGGGTGTCGGCGTCGCGTGTGGCGGCGGCTTGTCGGGAGGCGGTTTTGCGTGCGGTGCGGTTGGCTGGCGTTGGCATGTGAAGCGTTTGAAAGCTGGGAGGGATGGGGGAACGGGGGGAAAGTTAAAACTTAAAATTTTGAAACCTGCGGGGAAAGGTTTCACACGAAGTTCTTTTGAACAGAAGATAAGAAGAGGAATGAAGAGGGGCGTGCCCTGCGGCGGGGGCGCCGGCTCTTTCAATTGGTAATGGGGAATGAGCAATGAGTAATTGAGTCTGGCGCGCTTCGCGCGCTGCATTCTGAATTATTCATTACTCATTATTAATTATTTATTAATCAGCGGTCGCAGACAAGGGACAGGTTAATTACAGGGCACCGCGGACGAACAGGGTCTTCGGGTTTGCTCTTTTTATCTTCTGTTCAATGGATTGGAAACTTTGTGACCTTTGCGGTGTCCTTTGTGTTCCTTGCGGTTAAATATCAAAGAATTCCATCCATGGTGGGGTTGGGAGGCGCGGTTTTATTCCTTCCAGATGAGGATGCCGCCGATGAAGCCGGGTTGGGGGATTTCAAGGCGTTGGTCTTTCGGCACCTCGCGGGAGAGGATGGCGGCCTTGGCTTTGTTGGGGTCGCTGTAATTCAGGATTTGGCCGGTGGGTTTCCAGCCGGCGGGTTTGGCGGATGTCGGGGCGATTATGTGGAGGGTGGTGTCGGTTTTGGGGACGACGCAGAGGGTGTCTTGGACGCCGCCGGGGGTGAGGATATAATGCCATCCGTCAAGGGCTTCGGGGACATTGAGCCAGGTATAGGGGCGGTTGGTGAAGGCCTTGGCGCCGTTTTTGAGGATGCCGGTGGCGGCGAAGGTGCCGTTGATAATGAGGTTGGGCGTTTCGATTTGGCGGATGGTGTTTTTGCCGAGCCAGGGGGCGTCGGTGGTGAGGGAGCGGAAGTTTTGGGCGCGGTGGAGGGTCATGTGGTTGGCGTCGTGGGCGTTGTGGGCGTTGTCCCAGGCGGTGCGGCTGACGTAGAGGATGTCGTCGCCGTCGAAAATCCAGTCAACGTATTGGAAGGCATGGTATTTCCAGTCGTGGTGGCGGAGGAGCGCGGCGCGTTGTTCCCAGTGGACGAGGTCGTCGGAGGCCATGAGGACGAGGTAGTTGCGGTTGGCGAGGGGGGATTTTTGCTGGGTGGAGAGGGTCCAGTAGCGTTTGGAGACGGGGTCGAAGCGGATGGTGAATTTGACGGCGCCGCCGGGGAAGGTGATTTGGGAGGCGGGGCCGCGGGAGGAGAGGCATTTGCCGTCGTCGGAGACGTCGAGGAGAATGGCTTTTTCGAGGCCGGTGGACTGGCAGCGGAGGATGTTGACGAGTCGGCCGTCGGGGGCGACGACGACGTTGCCTTCGAGGAAGCCGGTGCCGACGGGCCAGTTGGCGTAGTCGAAGAGGAAGGGATCGCTGAGGGTCCAGCTGGCGGCGTCGAGGAGGTCGGCGTCAACGGAGGCGGAGACGACGCGGGCCTGGAAGTTTCTGCCGAAGCCGGTGATGGAGGTGTGTTTGAGGGTTTCTTCGGGGGACATGATGGTTTCGATGGCGCGCCAGACGCGGCCTTTGTGGATGACAACGGGGCACGGGGCGGTGTGGTAGATGGCGTCGGTGCGGAGGAGGCCGGTTTTGGGGGAGTCGGGGGTGGTCCAGGTTTTG
Source organism: Opitutaceae bacterium (assembly GCA_031272375.1). Taxonomy (GTDB): domain Bacteria; phylum Verrucomicrobiota; class Verrucomicrobiia; order Opitutales; family Opitutaceae; genus JAISTY01. The sequence continues at coordinate 5,956 of JAISTY010000040.1, forward strand.
CCGGCGTCGGTGGATTTGCGGATGGCGAGGTGGGAGAAGGGGGCTTCGTTGGCGGTGGATTTGGCGGGATAGGGGCGCGCCATGCCGAGGAGGTAGAGGGTGTTGTTGTGAACGAAGAGGTTGCCCCAGAAGAAGGGGAACTCCGCCTGTTTGCGCCAGGATTTGCCGTTGTCGGTGGAGGTGAGGATGACGGTGAGGTGGTTCAGGGGGCTTTTGCCGAACCAGTCGTGGGAGGCAACGAGGGTGCCGTCGGCGAGGCGCGCGATGGAGGGGGAGCCGACGTAGGTCGTCGCGAAGTCGGGGGAGGAGTCAATGATGATGCCGGGGACGGGGCCGGAGTCGTGGGTGCCGGGGGGCGGCGGGAGGACGGCGGCGGAAGCGGACGCGACGCAGAGGGCGAACGTAATAGGGAGGACGGATTGGATTTTGGATTTCATGGGATTGGATTACAATTAACAATTGGTAATTAACAATTAACAATTAACAATAGGGTGCGGGCGGCGCTGCGCGCCGCTGATGGGGCGAGGGGCACGACGGAGGGGCGGGGTGACAAGTCGCCGCACTCCAAAGCAGGCACGGAGGAAGGGGAGATGAAGGGCGAAGTGGAAGGGAG
>JAISTY010000060.1 GCA_031272375.1 Opitutaceae bacterium
CGGGGGCCTCGAGGGGTAGGGGGTTGCGGTGGGTTGCGGGGTCGTGGTCCACGACGATGGGGCCGGGCTGGGGGGGGCCGGCGGCGTTGAAGTAGCGGAAGGCGGCGAAGGAGAGGCCGTTGGCGCGGGCGACGGCCTTGAGGGCGTTTTCGATGTCGAGCTTGGTCTGGCCGTAGGGGTTGATGGGGGCCTGCGGCATGGTTTCGACGAGGGGCATTTTCTCCGGGATGCCGTAGGTGGCGCAGGTGGAGGAGAAGACGAATTTGCGGACGCCGGAGGCGAGCATGGCGCGGAGCAGGCCGAGGGTTTCGGCGACGTTGTTGAAGTAATATTTGAGCGGCTCGTGGACGCTTTCGCCGACGGCGGCGAAGGCGGCGAAGTGCATCACGATGTCGGTTTTCTCGCGTTTGAGGACGGCGGAGACGAGAGCCTCGTCGCCGAGATTGCCGTGGTAAAAGGGGACGTCGGGGGCGACGGCGGCGCGGTGGCCGAGGACAAGGTTGTCGAGCACGGCGGGGCGGTGCCCGGCGGCGATGAGTTGGCGGACGCAGTGGGAGCCGATGTAGCCGGCGCCGCCCACGACGAGGATGTTAAGGGGATTGCTCATGACGGGGGCGGAGTTGTGCGGACGCGCGGCGACTTGTCGAGGCGGTGTTTGGGGAAAGCGAACGGGGGCGTTCAGGCGGGGAGGCGGCCCTCGGCGCGGAGTTGTTGGAAGAGGGTCGTGAGGTAGGGGATGAGCTGTTTTTTGCGGCTGACGATGCCGGGGGCCTCGAAGGTGCCGGGGTGCTCGGCGCCGGGTGGGTAGTGGATGTGCGAGAGGATCGCGGGGTCGCCCCTGGCGAGGAGGAGGGAATTCTGGGTGTTGATGTCGGTGACGAGCAGGAGGGCGAGGTTGAGGTTTTCGTCGGCGCGGAGTTTTTCGAGGGCGGCGGCGAGTGGGGCGAAGCGGGCGTTGAAGTTGCGGAAGCCGAGTTCCTCGACCTGGGAGACGGCGTAGCGGAGGGAGCCGTCGGTGTAGCGTTTGAGGTCGGCGCCGATGACGCCCTCGGGGGAATTGGCGAGGATGATGGAGCCGGAGGAGAAGATGCGGGCGGCGAGGCGGGCGGGGTCGGCGCCGGCGAGCCGGGCGAGCCAGTCGAGGAGGACGGTGTCCTTTTGGGTGGTGGTGGGGGAGGCGAGGTTGAGGGTGTCGGCGATGATGCCGGACATGAGGACGCCGGCGATGGCGGGTTCCGGCTCGAGGTGGTGGTTGCGGTAGAGGCCGGCGATGATGGTGCAGGTGGAGCCGACGGGTTCGTTGATGAAGAGGATGGGGCGGGCGGTGGGCGGGGTGGCGAGGCGGTGGTGGTCTATGATTTCCTCAATGTGGACCGAGCCGGCGCCGGGGACGGCCTGGGCGAGTTCGTTGTGGTCCACAAGGATGAGGCGGGTCTTGGAGGGCTTGAGGAGGTCGGTTTTGGAGAGGATGCCGGCGAGGTTGCCATTGGCGTCGGCGACCATGTGGGCGGCGCGCGGGGAGGCGGCGAGGCGCGGGCGCACCTCGTCGAGGCGCTGGTCCCCGTCGAGGACGCGGAGGTCGCGGTCAATGGCGCCGTCGAGGAGGGCGGCGTAGCGGATGAGCCAGGCGGTGGTGGCGGTGTCGCGTGGGGAGACGATGAGGGAGACGGCGTGTTCGCGGGCGAGCGCGGCGATTTCCGGGGAGACGGGGAGGCCGCCGGAGACGATGAGGGCGCGGACGCGGCGGCGGATGCAGAGGCGCTGGATGTCCTCGCGGTCGCCGACAAGGACGACGGACTGCGCGAGCGGGATGCCGTCGCCGTCGAGGGTGCGTTCGAAGGAGGGGAGGGACATGGCGCCGACGCGGACGTAGAGATCCTCTGGGCGGTCGGGGTCCTCGGTGTGGAGCGTGGTCGCGCCGAGGGCGCGGATGACGCAGGCGAGGGAGGTTTTGACGCGGCGCATGGCGGGCGGGCCGCCCGGCGCCGGCGCGAGGTGGGCGCCGAGCTGGAAAACGGAGACGCTGCCCAGCAACCTGCCGCCGGTTTCGGCGACGGGGAGGACGCGGATGTTGTTTTTTTCGATCATCTCGAGCGCCTCGGCGCAGGTGGCGCCGGGGGTGATGGAGATGACGCGGGTGGTCATCACGTCGCGGACGCGCGGGGTGACGTCGGGGAGGTGCAGCGGGGCGGGCTGGCGGAAGCGTTCGAGGATGGTGTCAATGCGGGCGTTGGTGTTGCCGCAGCGGGCGGGGATGTGGGTGGTTTGCGGGGCGAGGATGTTTTTGAGGCGGGCGTAGCCGATGGCGGAGCAGATGGAGTCGGCGTCGGGGTTGCGGTGACCGATGATGTGGATGGCGGGCATGGGAGGAGTGGGCGTTGGCGCGCGGGCGGGGACGCGGGGAAACGGCGGGCAGGATGCGGCGGGGGGAAAACGGGTCACGGCAAAAATCGCCGCGCCGGGCGCGCGCTCAAAACGTGTGGATGAACAGCCCCGACCTCAATTTCGGCTCAAACCAGGTGCTCTTCGGCGGCATGATTTGTCCGGCGTCGGCGATGTCCATCAGCTGCGCCACGGAGACCGGGTGCATTGAGAAGGCGACGCCGCCCCGTTCCCGGACGCGCCGCTCCAGCTCCGCCGTTCCGCGGATGCCGCCGACGAACTCGATCCGCGCGCTCGTCCTCGGATCGCCGATTCCCAGCACGGGTGACAGCAGCTTGTCCTGCAGGACGCTCACATCCAGGCGCGAGACCGGGTCGGCGTTCGCGTCCGGAGCGCAGCGCAGGCCGCGCCATTTTCCGTCGAGGAAGAAGCTCACGCGCCCCGGTTCGGACGGCGAGGGGGGCGCGATCGCCTCCACGTCGAAGAGGGCGCGCGTTTTCTCCAAAAACACCGGTGGCGGCAGGCCGTTCAGGTCGAGGACGTGGCGGTTGTAGGGCAGCACGTTCAGCTCGCCCGCCGGGAAGAGGACGCAGAGGAACCAGTTGTAATCCTCGTCGCCGCGGTGCGCGGGGTTCCGCTCGCGGCGCAGGCGCGCCACCCGCGCCGCCGACGCCGCGCGGTGGTGCCCGTCCGCGATGTAGGCCAGCGGCACGCCGGCGAACGCCCGCTCCCATTCCGCGCCGCCGGGGATGCGCCAGACCGTGTGGCGGATGCCGTCGGGCGCGACGAAGTCGTCGCGCGGGGGCGTTTTCACGAGCGCGTCGGCGAGGGCGGTCACCGCCGCGTTGTCGCGGTAGGTCAGGAAAACCGGACCGGTGTCGGCGCCGAGGGTGTCAATCAGGCGCGTCCGGTCGTCCTCCTTGTCGCGGCGCGTTTTCTCGTGCCGGCGGATGAGGCCGGCGTCGTAGTCCTCCACGTTGCAGACGGCGACCAGGCCGCGCTGCGTGTGCGCGCCCATTCGCTGCTGGTAAAGGTAGAGGCACGGCTCCGTCTCGCGGACGAGCGCGCCGTCCGACTGGAGTTTCAGGAAATTCTCGCGCGCCTTCCGATAGACGGCGTCGGAGTGCGGGTCCGTGCCCGCGGGCAGGTCAATCTCGGCGCGGTCAACGTGCAGCAGGCTGCGCGGTTTGCCGGCGGCCAGCGCGGCGGACTCGGCGGCGTCAACGACGTCGTAGGGCACGCAGGCGACCTCCGCGGCGAATTCAGGGGGCGGGACCAGTCCTTTGAAGGCATGTATGCGCATGGCGGGAAAAAGAGGCGCGCACGACAGCACCCCGCCCGGAAAAGAAAAGCCCGAAACCCGCGCGGAATCCGCGGTGTGTCCGCGCGGCGTCCGCAAACCGCTTGCGCCGCCGCGGCGCCGCCGTTTCCCTCCGCGCCGTTCCCATGAAACTCTCCGTCGTCATCCCGTGCTACAACGAGCGCGCCACCATCCGCAAAATCGTCGAGGCCGTCCGCGCCGCCCCTGTTGAGGAGAAGGAAATCATCGTCGTTGACGACTGCTCCCGCGACGGCACGCGCGACATTCTGCGCGACGAGATCGCGCCGCTCGTCTCACGGGTGATTTACCACGAGGTCAACCAGGGCAAGGGGGCCGCGCTCCGCACCGGTTTCGCCGCCGCGACAGGCGACGTGGTCATCGTCCAGGACGCCGATCTCGAATACGACCCGCAGGAATACCCGCGCCTTCTGAAGCCGATCCTCGACGGCAAGGCGGATGTGGTCTTCGGCTCGCGATTCGCCGGCGGCGAGGCGCACCGCGTCGTCTATTTCTGGCACATGCAGGGCAACCGTTTCCTGACGATGCTCTCGAACATGTTCACCAACCTGAACCTCACGGACATGGAGACCTGCTACACACTCTTCCGCCGCGAGATCATCCAGAAGATCCAGATCCGGGAGAACCGCTTCGGTTTCGAGCCGGAGATCACGGCGAAGGTGGCCCGGCTCGACTGCGCCATCTACGAGGTCGGCATCTCCTATTACGGGCGCTCCTACAAGGAGGGCAAAAAGATCGGCTGGCGCGACGGCGTCCGCGCGATTTTCGCCATCCTCAAATACAACCTTTTCCGCTGACCGCGGCCGTCCGCCCGAACAGGAGGCGCAGGGAGTTGAGGCAGACGGCGACCGTGCTGCCCTCGTGGGCGGCGACGCCTATCGAGAGAGGGACCGCGGCCCCGGCGATCACCGCCGCCGCCATCACCACCGCCACGCCGAGGGAGATCGCGAGGTTCAGGCGTATCACGGTCCGCGCGCGCCGGCTCAGGCGGAACGCCTCCAGGACGTTCTCGATGCGGTCGTGCATCAAAATCACCTCCGCCTGCTCCAGCGCCGCGTCGCTGCCCCGCGCGCCCATCGCCATGCCGACGTCCGCCGCGGCGAGGCACGGCGCGTCGTTCACGCCGTCCCCCACCATCGCCACGCGTCCGCCCGCCCGCAGCCCGCGGATCGCCTCCAGTTTTTCCTCCGGCGACAGCCCCGCGCGCGTATCGTCCACGCCCAGCTCGCGGGCGACCGACTCCGCCGTCCCCCGCCTGTCGCCCGTCAGCATCACCGTGCGGATGCCCTGTTTTTTCAACGCCGCCAGCACGCCGCGCGACTCCGCGCGGATCTCATCCCGCAGCAAAATTCTTCCGACAAGGCCCGCGCCGACGACCCAGACCTCCGCCAGTTCCGGCGGGGCCGGCGGCAGGCTCCGCGCCCATTCCGCCAGCGGCCCCTCCTCCAGCAGCTCGCGCCGCCCCAGCAACGCCCTTGCGCCGCCGACGCTCCCGCGCACCCCGCGCCCCGTCAGCGACTCGAACCGCTCCGCGCCGCGCTCCCGTGCGCCCTGCGCCCGCGCGTGGCGGACGATCGCGCGCGCCAACGGGTGCTCCGAGTTGGCCTCCAGCGCCAGCGCCAGCTCCAGCACCTCGCGCTCCCGTCCGGGCGGGAAACTCTCGCAGGCCGTCACCGCCGGCTCGCCCGTTGTCAGCGTCCCCGTCTTGTCCAGCGCGACCGTTTTGACCGCCGACAGCCCCTCGATCGCCGCGCCGCCGCGGAACAAAATCCCGTGGCGCGCGCCCCAGGCGATCGCCGCGAGGATGGCCGAGGGAATTGAGAGCACCAGCGCGCAGGGGCTCATCACGACGAGCAGTGTCATCGCGCGGTAGAACGCCGACGTTTCCCCGTCTTCCGCGCGGAACGCGGGCAGCCCCGCGCCCAGCCACCAGACCAGAAACATCGCCGCGCAGACCCCCAGGGCGACCAGCGTGTAATGCCCGCCGAAGCGGTCCGTGAACCGCTGGCTGGGCGCGCGCATTTTCCGCGCCGTCTCGATCAGGCGGATGACCTTTTGCAGCGTGCTCTCCGAGGGCAGCCGCCCGACGGAGAACTCCACCACGCCCCACTGGTTCACCGTCCCGCTGAACACCGCGTCGCCGGCGCGTTTGGGCACCGGGGTTGACTCCCCCGTGAGCGCGGACTCGTCGCTCGCGCTTTCGCCCCTTTCAACGACGCCGTCCGCCGGGAACGCCCCGCCCGGACGCACCCGCACGCGATCCCCGACCCTCAACCCGCCGATGGGGATCTCCCGCTCGCCCCCGTCCGGCAGGATCACCGACGCGCTTTTCGGCGCCGACTTCAGCAGCGCGCCCACCTCGCGGCGCGTGCGTTCGCCCGCGAACGCCTCCATCGCCCCCGACGCGGAGAACAGGAACAGCAGCAGCACCGCCTCGCTGCGCGCGCCCACGCACACCGCGCCGGCGCCGACCGC
>JAISTY010000074.1 GCA_031272375.1 Opitutaceae bacterium
AACAAACCCGACAAAACCGACCTCGTCGCCGCCCAAAACCAGCAGGCCGCCAACCCCGAGCCGGGCGAGTCCGCCAAAACCGACGTCCCCAAAAGCTCCGGCGACCCCCAAAAAGACTCCACCGCGCTGGTCAGCGGACGCCTTGCCGATCCGGTTCCGCCCGCCCCCGCCGCGCCTCCGCCGCCGCCCGAAAACGCGCCCGCCGTCCCCGAAAAACTCGCCCGCCCGCGCCTCGAGCAAAACCCCCTCGCCGGACACGAAAAACTCAAGGGCGACGCCCCCGACGGAATCGGCGAGGACACCGGCAAGCTGCCGCCGCGGACCGACGCCGCGCCCGTCCGCGTCGAGGGGAAACCCGACGGCGACCCCGACGTCCCCGTTGTCGTCGGCCAGTATTACCAGGTGGATCCGAAACATCCCCGCCCGCGCCCCACGCTTTCCCCGCGCATCACCCGCGCCCGCCCGTCCCCCCTGATGAACAACGAGGTCGGCTCGCGGAACATCGGCGCCGTCGCCTACAGCGCGAAATGGAGCGGCTACGGCGAATACCTCCAGAAACTCATAGACACCGTCCAGGCGCAGTGGGAGCGCATCAACGCCCAGAGCCGCGCCCTCCCGCCGGCCGGCACCGTCGTCCGCGTCGTCTTCCGCCTCAACAAGGAGGGCGAAATCAGCCAGATCACCCGCGCCGACGGCTCCGGTCCGAAGTCCGCCATCGCCGCCTGCGTCGGCGCCATCACCGACCGCGCCCCCTACGGACAATGGAGCGACGACATGGTCACCATCCTCGGCGACTCCCAGGAAATCACCTTCACCTTCCACTACGAATGACCCCGCCCCGCGGATAAAAAACATGCTTTCCAAACCAACCGCGGAATCCGTGGTTGTTTGGGAAAGAGACGTTTCTTGCCGCGGGCCGTTGTTCAGTCGCGGCTCACCCAAAGCGAACGCGCCCCGCGGCGGTTCCTCACGCGGACGCGGCGCCCGAAAAGCCGGGAAAGGTTCGCGGAGGTCAGCGTCTCCCCGACGCGCCCCGCCGCCAGCGTCGCGCCGCCCTTCAACAGGAGCGCGTGCCCGAACGCCAGCGTTATCTCCTCGATGTGATGGGTGACGAGGACGAGCGCCGGACCGCGCCCCCCGCGCCGCGCAAGCCCCTCGACAAAATCGAGGAACCCGGCGCGCGCGACGGGGTCGAGGCCGGAGCAGGGTTCGTCAAGGATGAGCAGCGCGGGTTTCGCCATGAGAGAGCGCGCGATGAGGACGCGCTGCCGCTCGCCCTGCGAAAGGTGCCCCCAAGCGCGCCCCTCCAGCCCCGCCAGCCCCGCGAGGACAAGCTGCCGCCGCGCGTCCCGCCGGTCTCCGGGCGACGGCTCCCCCCAAAGTCCGATCTGCGCGTGCCGCCCGCTCACCACGGTCTCCAGCGCGGTCTCCCCGTCCGGTATCCCGGATTGCAGCGCGCTGCTGACAACCCCGACCCGCAGGCGCAACCCGCGCCAGTCGTGCTCCCCGTAGGTTTTGCCAAGAAGCCGGATGACGCCGGCGGTGGGCGCGAAATAGCCCGTGAGCGCGCGCAACAACGAGGTTTTGCCGCAACCGTTGGGGCCGAGCACCACCCAGCGCTCCCCGCGCCCGACGCGCCAGTCAACGCCGTCGAGGATCGTGGCGTCCCCGCGCCGTATCGTGAGGCCGCGGATTTCAAGAAGCGGTTTTTTCACAACGTGAACCCCGCCGGCGCGATGAGGACGGTGAACTCCCCCTTGACGGCGGCCTGCCGGAGGCGCGGCGCCACCTCGCCCGCCGGCCCGGTGAGAATGGTCTCGTGGAGCTTCGTCAGCTCGCGCGCGAAACAGACGACCCGCTCCGGTCCGAGAATTTCAAGAATGTCGTCCGCGAGCTTCAGGACGCGGTGGCAGCTCTCGTAAAGCGCGAGCGTGCGAGGGACGCCGCTGTTCTCCCTCAAAAAGGCGGCGCGCGCGGCGGCCTTCGGCGGCAGGAACCCGGCAAACTGGACGGCGTTCGTCGGCAGCCCCGAAACCGAAAGCGCGGCGACGAACGCGCACGGTCCCGGCACGGGCACGACGGGCAGCCCCCGCCGGCGGCACTCGCGCACCAGCCGGAATCCGGGATCGCTGATCGCGGGCGTGCCGGCGTCCGACACCACCGCGACGGATTTTCCGGCGGCGATCTCGTCCGCCAGCCGCGCCGCCGACGCGGTCTCGTTGTGGTCGTGGTGCGCGACAAGCCGCCGCCGCGGGATTTCAAGCCGCGCCAGCAGCGCGCCGGTGACGCGCGTGTCCTCGCAGGCGACGAGGTCAACGGAGCCGAGGATGGCGCGCGCGCGCTCGGTGAGGTCGGACAAGTTGCCGACGGGCGTGGCGACGGCGTAAAGGCGGCCGGGCTGCGCGGTGAGGGAGTCGTTCATGGGGCGCGGCGCGGGGCGTCAGCGTTTCTGCTGGTTCATCATGCCGCTCATGCCCGGAGGCGCGCCCTCCCAGTCGGCGGGTCGGTTCCAGGGGACGGTGTTGTCGGCGTCGGTGGGCGTCCGGCAGCCGGTCAGGGAAAAGCAGGACGCGAGGGCTGCGAACGCGAGGAGAAGGCGGACGGTGTGGCGGTTCATTGCGGGCGGATTTCTGTGGGCGCGGCGGCTTGTTGGGAAGGCTTTTCACGGCGCCTTCCCCGGAAGCGCGGTTTTCTTCCCACACGAAGACACGAAGGCACGAAGTTTTTTAACGAATATAAGAAGAGGGCTGAGAACCTTTGCGACCTTCGCGAAGCCCTTCGCGCCCTTTGTGTGAACCTCCCCGGAAATGGCGGACTTGCGGCTTCCCAAGACGCGCGGCGGCGGGCTTCAATGCCGGCGTGAACGGGCGTTTCCAATTCAGGCTTTTCTCGGAGCGGCTCGCGGCGCCCTTGACGACGGCGCGCGGGACGCTGGCGCGGCGCGAGGGGATCCTGCTGCGCGCGGACAACGGGCGCGTCGCCGAGGCCGTCTGGCTGCCGGGTTTCTGCCGCCGCACACCGGCGGAAATGACCGCGTTCCTGGAAAAATTGGGCGGACGTTTTGACGACGAGACCGCCGACAAGCCGCCGCCGGAAATGGGCGGCCTGCGCTTCGCCCTGCGCGAGCTGGCGCGGGACGAAACGGCGGACGCCGCCGCGCTCGCCGGCAAAAAGCTGCCGCTGGCGGGGCTGGTGAAAAACGGGATGACGGCGGAGGAATTCACGGCGCGCTGGGAGGCGGGCTTTCGCGTCCTCAAACTGAAAATCGGCGCGGGCGACCGGGAAGAGGAATGGGCGCGCGTCGCGGCGGTCCTGGACAGCCAGCCGGAGGGCGCCTCCCTGCGCCTCGACGCCAACGGCGGCTTGTCGCGCGCCGACGCCGAATGGTGGCTGCAACGCCTCGACCGGCGCGGGGGCGTCGAGTTTCTGGAGCAGCCGTTGATGGACGCGGACACGTTGCGCCGACTGTCAGAAGACTTCGCGACGCCGCTCGCGCTCGACGAGTCCCTCGCCGGCGACGACGACCTGGCGCGCTGGACGGACGCCGGCTGGCGCGGGGTCTTTGTGATAAAACCCTCCCTGCACGGCGGCGGCTTGCCGCGGACCGGAACGGCGCCGGTGGTATTCTCCTCCGCGCTGGAAACGGTGGCGGGCGCGCGCGCCGCCCTGCGCCTCGCCCTGGAGCACGGCGCGCCGGGGCGCGCGCTCGGCTTCGGCGTCTGGCCGCTGTTCGCGCGGCGCGTTTTCGACGCCCCGCTGGACGGCTGTGTCGCGGACGCGGCGGCGTTGGGGAATTTCAACGCGGAGGCCGCATGGAACGCGGCGGCTTGAGGCGGCTGCTTTGGGAAACCATCCCGTGCCGCGCGGGCGCGGACGGCAGCTTGTTCGTCGGCGACAACCTGCCGCCGGGCGCCGCGGAGGGGATGCCCGCGCCGGAAGGCGGTCCGGCGCGCGGCTGGCTGTGCGTGGCGACGGGCGGCAGCTCGGGAACGCCGAAATTCGCGCGGCACGACGAGGCGACCGT
>JAISTY010000130.1 GCA_031272375.1 Opitutaceae bacterium
AGTTGCGGCGGCGCGGGGTGTCCGGGCCGGACGAATTGCGGAAAGAACGCGCAGTAGAAAATGATGACCTTCGGGTTGAGGCTGCTGGAAAGGATGCCGCGCGCGTAAAAACGATCCTCCGGCGGCGGCTTGTCGGCGGCGGCTTGCCGGCCCGGCGCGAGCAGTTTCCACGCGAGCCACAACAGATAAACCGCGCCCGCGCATTTCAGGACGAAAAACGCCCGCGGGCTGGCCAGCATGAGCGCGCCGACGCCAAAGGCCGTCAGCAGGGTGTGCGTCACGCAGCCGGTCACGCAGCCAAGACCGAAGCCGACGGCGGCTTGCCGCCCGCGCGCGAGACCGAGGCTGACGGTCATGAGGATGTCCGGCCCCGGCGCGAGGGTGAGCAGAAACGCGGCGGGCAAAAACGCGGCGGCTTGTTCAAGCGTGAGCATGGGGCTGTCCGGGGTGGCAGGGGGTGGAGTAATCGCCAATGTTGATAAGACCGTCCTTGGGACGCCGTGCCGTGAGAATGGCGTAATTCATGGTGCGTTTTTACTCCCGTCCCGGAGGAGGCGCTTTGCAAGGCGTCTTTTCCCGCGTTTTTCCCGCGTCGGATTCCGGGCCGGGCGGTGGCGGCGCTGTGTCTTCCAAGCCGGCCCGCGACGCCCCGCCCGTTTCGCCGCGCGTTTTTGTTGTTGCATTTGCAAAACCGAACCCTTCCCTGCGCGCATTCGTCAGAGAACGTTAGATGACAGATGACTGGTGGATCGTCACAGCTCAATGCTGGGAAGGATTTGAAACCCGATAGTCGGGAACAGAGCTGGCAGCGGACGGGTTTTAGACGACCATAACACATCAAATCATGAGCACCAAACTCTACGTTGGTAATATGTCCTTCAAAACAACCGAGGACGAGCTTCGCGAGGCCTTTGGCCAGTTCGGCACCCTGACCGACGTCTATATCGCAATGGACCGGATGAGCGGACGCCCCCGCGGCTTCGCCTTCGTCACGTTCAGCACCGAGGACGAGGCCAGGGCCGCCGCCGAGAAAATGAACGGCGTTGACCTGGGCGGTCGCGCCCTGACCGTCAACGAGGCCCGCCCCAAGGAAGAGGGCGGCCCCCGCAACTTCGGAGGCGGCGGACGCCGCTTCGGTGGCGGCGACCGCCGCGACCGCGACCACCGCCGCGACCGCTACTGACCGACGCCATCCGGCGCCGCGCGAAGGGACTCCACGGAGTCCCTTTTTTATTTCCGCCACGCGCCCGCGCGCGGACGCCGGAAAATTCCATCCTTCCGCCCCGCCGCGAACCCGTGCTTAAAGCGGAGGCGTGAAACGCCTCGCATTCTCCCTTCTCCTCCTCGTCCCCGCAGCCCTCGCGGCCCAACGCGAAAAGTTCGCGTTGGATGAGGTGGAGATCATCGAGCAAAAATGGCCCGGCATCCCCCGCACCCAAACGGGCATCCGCACGCGGGTTCTCTCGCCCGGCCTCGGCAACACGCCGAACCCCGGCGACGAGGTCGCCGTCCTCTACAAGGGGACGCTCCTCGACGGCACCCCCTTCGACGAGAGCAAGGATCCCCAAAACCCCTTCAGGTTCCGCGTCAGCCGCCGCGAGGTCATCGCCGGCTGGGATGAGATCCTGCAACTCATGCGCCCCGGCGAGCGCCGCCTCGCCATCATCCCCGCCGAACTCGCCTACGGCTCCAGAGGGCGCCCGCCCGGCATCCCCCGCAACGCCCCGCTGGTTTTTGAAATCCGGCTTCTGTCCGTCCGCCCGCCGGTCCTCCCGGACGCCGTGAAATAACCCCGCGCGGAACCGCCGCGGACGGCTGTATCATAGGGACGCTACACGGATCCGCGGCGCCCCGCGCGCGCCGGAAATTTTTTTTTGAAATTTCGCAACTATCTCTTGCGTTTGGCAAAAATCGCCCGTGAAACTGTCCATGCGTGGCGCACGGTGCGCCGCGTGTCCGGCCTCTGTCCGGGCGAAAATCCAAACAATCCCTCAAAGGAAAAACAAAATGGCCAAAGCTAAAAAGACGGTGAAGAAAGTCGCTGCCAAGAAACCGGCTGCGAAGAAGAAGGTTGTCGCGAAAAAACCCGCCGCCAAAAAGACAAAGAAGAAGTAAGGCTTCCCCCGAAGAAAACCGACTTCTCACAAAACAACGGCCACTCCAACGGGTGGCCGTTTTTATTGCGCGCGCGGTCCGCGTCACCCCGCCTCGTGCAGCAGCAGAGCGATGGCGCACGTCGCCGCCGTCTCGCAGCGCAGCACCAGCGGACCGAGCGTCACCGGGACGAACCCCGCGTCCGCCGCCGCGCGCATCTCCGCCGGCGAGAAATCACCCTCCGGCCCCACCAGCCATGTCGCGTCCTCCGGCGCCCGCCCGCCCTGACGCGCCCGGAAATCCGACAGCGCCTTTTTCAGCGGCAGGCTGCCGGCGTGCAGGCTCGCGACTAATTTCAGCCCGCCGCGCTCCTCCCGCAAAAAATCCCCGAGCGTCCGCGCCTCCCCCACCTCCGGCAGCCAGGCGTTGCCGCATTGCTTCGCCGCCTCCAGCGCCGCGACGCGCCATTTCCCGACCTTTCGTTCCCCGCCGCCTCCGGTGGCGAAGCGCGCCTGCGTCCGTTCCGTTTCCAGCGGAATCACGCGCGCCGCGCCAAGCTCCGTCGCCCTCCGCACAATCCCGTCCATCGCCCCGCCCAGCGGAACCGCCTGCGCGAGGGTTATCCGCAGGCGGACGCCCGCCGCCGCGCGCGACGACAGCACGCGCAGGCGCGCGGCGTTCTTGTCGGCCCGCGCCAGCTCGCACAACCACTCCCTCCCGCGCCCGTCGAAGGCCGTCACGGGCGCGCCCGCGCGGGCGCGGTTCACCGCGACGAGGTGGTGGGACTCCTCGCGCGACAGCGCCAGCTCCGGCGCGTCCGCCGCCGCGTCCCCGACATGAACCCGGAAATCAGCCATGCGCCCAGCCAATGTCCGCCGCCGCCGCCGCGCAAGCGCGCCCTCACAACACCCGGAGCGGCGCCATCCCCGGATGGGCCGCGTCCGCCACCCGCTCGTTGTTCCGCGGCTCCACCAAGCCGTGCGACAGCAGGTAGCTCTCAAATTCCGCGCCCGAAATATCCGGCAGCAACACCCCGTTCACCGAAACGCAGGGAAACCGCACGCCATCCAGCCGGCACGGGCACGCCAGGCTTTTCCAGTCCAGCTCCGAGACGATCTCCGCGTAGGACAAATCATATTTGCGAAGCACCTTCCGCAACTCGTCCGTCCAGGGACATTCCGCTCTCATGCAGACCCTTAATTTCATCGCTTTGCAAGGTAAGTGCTCCCCCCGAAAGGACAACGCCAGCCCAATTTTGAAGGGGATCTGATGCGCCCTCCTCCCTCTCTCTTTGGATTTTAATTTTCAAAATCCAAACCTTCCGCTTGCCAGGTTTCACAAGCCGCCCAACCTCCGCGCGCGTCCCGTTTTCAAAACGCCCGCATCCCGCAACCTCCCAACCCAAACGCCACCATGTCACGCGCCACTCCCGCT
>JAISTY010000133.1 GCA_031272375.1 Opitutaceae bacterium
TGGGCGGTCGAGTGTCTGAAATAAGCCAAACGGCGGCGATTTTGAGACATTGACAAGGCGGGGAGGGGCGGGTGGTTTCCGGGCATGGGCGCGAAAGGCAACAAGGTGCCGCGGGTTGCGGTGTGCATGAACATACGGGAATTGTGGGGGCGGGAGCGGATGTTCGGGTTTTTGGAGGAGGCGCGGACGCGGAACTGGCGGCTGTTCCGGGTGCAGCCGGACAACCAGAGCCTGCTGGATCCGGGGTTTCACATGACGTTCGACGGGGTGGTGATCTTCGATTGCCGCGATGAGCGGTTGAGGGAGGCGTTGTGCGCGAGGAGCGGGGTGCGGGTGGCACTGGACTCGTTGAACACGGACGGCTCGGAGGCGTCGGTTTTCATGGACGCGGCGGAGAACGTGCGGATGGCGGCGGGGCATTTGCGGGCGGTGGGTTTCGGGCACCTGGCCTACTGCGGGTTCGCGAACCATCGGACGTCGGACGCGCGGGAGGCGGCGTTTCTCGAACAGACGGGCGGGGAGGGGAAAGTGTTCCGGGATCCCTCGCTGGACAACCCGTCCGGGCTGGCGCCGTTGATGCGCTGGCTGAAGGGGCTGCCGAAGCCGGCGGGGGTGTTGACGTGCGACGACCGGCTCGGCGAGCGCGTGTTGGAGGCGTGCCGGTGGGCGGGGTTGCGGGTGCCGGAGGAGGTGGGGGTGATCGGGGGCGGAAACGACGAGTTGATTTGCGGGACGACGCATCCGGGGCTGTCGAGCACGGTGCTGCCCTCGCGGAGGATAGGGCGGATTGGGGCGGAGATGCTTGGGCGGCTGATGGCGGGCGGAAAGGTGGCGGAGCGGCTTGTGGCGCTGGCGCCGGTGGATGTGGTGGCGCGGGGTTCGACGGACCGGCTGCCGGCGGCAAGGGAGGCGGTGCTGCGGGCGATGGAGTTCATGCGGGCGGAATGCCACCGTCCGATCGGGGTGGAGGAGCTGGCGGCGGCGGCGGGGGTGTCGCGGCGGACGCTGGACCGGGCGTTCGCGGCGGACACGGGGCTGCCGGCGCACGAGCACCTGACGCGGTTGCGGCTGGGGGCGGCGAAGCAGCTGTTGAGGCGGGCGGAGGTGCCGTTGGGCGAGGTGCCGGCGCGGTGCGGGTATTTGTCGCTGTCGGCGTTCGCGCAGATGTTTCACGGGCGGACGGGGATGACGCCGCGGGAATTCCGCGAGCGGCACGGGGAGGGGTGAGGGCGTTTCCGGGGAGGGAAGCCGGTTTGCGAAGTTTTTTTATTAACCACTAATGAACACTGATTTGGAACTTATTCGGAAGAGGGTTTTGCCTCACACGAAGCCAAACCAAGACGGAGCAAAGTTTTCTCATCCACAGATTTCTCCGATTTCCACAGATCTCCAATTCGTTTGATATCAAAAAGTTGTATCCGTTAAGTCCGTGTCAATCCGTGGTGGGTTCGTGAAGTCCGGTTTTTATGCGGGAACGGCAAAACGGCGTTGATTGCGGGCGGGGGGCGGGCTGAATGCGCGGCGATTTTTCACATGGAAACCAGCACGCTCATCAACGCCTTCAACAACGCCGGGCAGGGACACGTCTTCGCCTTTTTCAACGAACTCGACGGGGAGGCGAAACGGCGGCTGCTGGAGCAGGCGGCGGAGGTGGATTTGGAGGAGATCGCGCGGCTCAACGCGACGCTGCTCGGCGGCGGGGCGGGCGCGCGGGAGGATCTTTTTTCGGGGCTGGCGCCGGCGCCCTACGAGAAGCTGCCGGAGAACGGCGGCGACCTGGCGGCATGGCGGGCGGCGAAGGCGGCGGGCGAGGCGGCGTTGCGGGCGGGACAAGTCGCCGCCTTCACCGTCGCGGGAGGGCAGGGGACGCGGCTCGGTTTCGACGGACCGAAGGGGACGTTTCCGGTGACGCCGGTGCGGAAGGCGACGCTGTTCCAGGTGTTCGCGGAAAAAATCCTGGCGGCGGGGCGGCGTTATGGGCGTCCGTTGCACTGGTTCATCATGACGAGCCACGCGAACCACGCGGCGACGGAGGCGTTTTTCAGGGGCAACGGTTTCTTCGGGCTGGCGGAGTCGCACGTGCATTTGTTCCGGCAGGGGCGGATGCCGGCGGTGGGGTTTGACGGGAAAATCCTGCTGGAAACGAAAGGCTCGATCGCGATGTCGCCGGACGGGCACGGGGGCAGTTTGCGGGCGTTGGAACGGAGCGGCTCGCTGGATCTGATGGAGCGCGAGGGCGTGCGGGCGTTGAGCTATTTCCAGGTGGACAACCCGTTGGTGCGGGCGATTGATCCGGCGTTCATCGGGTGGCATTTCACGAGGGGATCGGAGCTGTCGAGCAAGCTGCTGCCGAAGGCGTATCCGGGGGAGAAGGTGGGGCATTTTTGCGTGAAGGACGGGCGCAACGTGGTCGTCGAGTATTCGGATTTGCCGGAGGCGTTGCAACAGGAGCGGGACGCGGCGGGCGGGCTGCGTTTCAACGGCGGCAGCATCGCGATCCACGTTTTCGACCGCGAGTTCATCCGGCGGCTGGCGGGCGGGGCGGCGTCGCTGCCGTTCCACCGGGCGGACAAGAAAATCCCCTGCGTGGACGCCGGCGGCGGCTTGTCGAAGCCGTCGAAGCCGAACGGGGTGAAGTTCGAGCTGTTCGTGTTCGACGCGCTGCCGTTTGCGAAAAATCCGGTGATCATCGAGACGCGGCGGGAGGACGATTTTTCGCCGGTGAAGAACGCGGAGGGCGTGGACTCGCCGGCAAGCTGCCGCCGGGATTTGCTGCGGCAATACGGGCGCTGGCTGGCCGCCAACGGCGCCAACGTGCCGCTCGGCGCCGACGGGACGCCGGCGGTGGAGTTCGAGGTGTCGCCGCTGTTCGGCTACGACGAGGACAGTTTCGCCGAAAGCTGGGACAAGCTGCCGCAGAAACCCATTGTGCGGAACGGTTTGTGCTTGTGACAAGGCCTAACGGCGCAGGCAGGCGGCATAGAGCGTCCGGTCGGAGCAGGGGAGGCCGGCGTCGAGCCAGTCATTGAGGACGGAGCGCAGGGGCGCGTCGAGAAAGCGGACGGCGGTCGCGGCGATTTCCGGCGGGATGCGATAGGCGGCCTCCGCGATGGAGCCGGTGATGGCCGCGAGGGTGTCGCTGTCGCCGCCGAGGGAAATGGCGTTGCGGATGGCGTCCTCGAAGCCGTCGCTTTCAAGGAACGCGAGGATCGCCTCGGGGACGGTTTCGCGGCAGGTTTCGTTAAATTGATAGACCGGACGTATTTCCGCGAGCGTCCGGCGCAGGTCATAGCCGTGGTTCCGCTCAATGTAATCGCGGATTTCGGGTTTTGTTTTGCCGGAACGCGCGAGGTGGATGGCCGCGGCGGCGGCCTTTGCGCCGGTGACGCCTTCGGGGTGGTTGTGGGTGACGGCGGCGGATTTCCCCGCGAGCGCCTCCGCATCGGCGAGGGTTTCCGCGAACCAGGCGCAGGGCGAGACGCGCATGGCGGAGCCGTTGCCCCAGCTGTTGTAGGGGCGCGTGTCGCCGGAAATCAGCCAGCCCGCGAAACGACCGCCATAACCGGCGCAAGGATAGAGCTTCCCGAACTCCTTCATCGAGCGGACAAAGGTATCCGGCGCGCCGCCTTTGAGCAGGGCGTCGGCGACGGCGAGGGTCATCACGGTGTCGTCGGTGAAGAAGCAGCGCTTTTGGAAGAGCGGGAAGTCCTTGGTCTTGATGTTGTCGAACTCGTAAATCGAGCCGACGATGTCGCCGATGAGTGCGCCGAGCATGGTTGGGCGGGTTGGAGGGTGAATGGTTTTTGGGCGGACGGGAAGGGCGCGTTTCAGGCGTTTTTTCGCTCGTGGGCGAGGAGGCGGGCTTTGGTTCCGGGGCCGAAGGCGAAGCCGGACAAGCCGCCGTCGCTTGCAATAACACGGTGGCAGGGAACGAGAAGGGCGACCGTGTTGGCGCCGCAGGCGGAGCCGATGGCGCGGGCGGAGGTTTTGAGCTTCCGGGCAATGTCGCCGTAGGAACGGGTTTCGCCGAAGGGGATTTTCCGGAGTTCGCGCCGGACGCGCCGCTGGAAAGGCGTGCCGGCGGGGGCGAGGGGGAGGTCGAAACGCTTCCGTTCGCCGGAAAAATACTCCGCGATCTGGGCGGCGGCTTGCCGGAGGACGGGCGCGTCGCCGCCGGCTTGGATTTCCCGTCCGGCCCCGAGGCGGGCGCGGAGCGCGGCGGCTTGTCCGAAGACGACGCCCATGATTTCGCCGCTCCCGTTGGCGGCGAGGGTGAGGTTTCCGAAGGGCGTTTTGAGGGTCTGGCAGACGGGCATTTTGGGAGGCGTTCGGGTTTGAAGCGGCGGCGGCTTGTCGCGGAAAAGGGCCCGCGCCTGGCGTTTTACAACCCCCTTTTCGGGGAACAGTTCCGGCGGCGGGGGCGTCCGCGCCGGATTTTCCGTGCCTCAAAATTCAAAAATTCCAACCCTTGACATTCACCCTTCCGCCGCCACCGTGCCGCCCTCTTTGCGGCCAACCAACCGCCTCCCTTCCTTCTCCACCATGATCAAAAAAATAGACCACCTCGGCATCGCCGTCACAAAACTTGAGGACGCCATCCCGTTCTACCGCGACATCCTTGGCCTCGCCTACCACGGGCAGGAAGAAGTTGCCGACCAGAAAGTTAAAACAGCCTTCTTTGAGGCCGGCGATGTTCACATCGAACTTCTCGAACCCACCTCCCCCGACAGCCCCATCGCCAAATTCATCGAGAAAAACGGCGGCCGCGGCGGCATCCACCACATCGCCTACGCCGTTGACGACGTCGCCGACTCCCTTGCCAAGCTCACCGCCAAAGGCGTTGCCCTCGTTGACAAAGCCCCCCGCGCCGGCGCCAACAACAAACTCATCGCCTTCCTCCACCCCAAAAGCTCCGCCGGCGTCCTCACCGAACTTTGCGCCGACAAGAAATAAGCCGCCGCCCACCACGCCGGAAACGCCCGGTTGACGCCCGACAAGCCGCCGCCGCGCCGACAAACACCCGCAACCACATAAACCGCCTTCCATCATGCCAATAGATCCGAAACTCCTCGAACGCCTCCGCAAGGAACGCGAAGCCGCCTTCGCCGCCGGCGGCCCCAAGAAAGTCGCCGCGCGCCACGAAAAAGGCCTCCTCACCGCCCGCGAACGCATCGCCGAACTCTTCACCCCCGGCACCTTCATGGAGTCCGGCCTCCACGCCCAGCACCAATGCGAACACTTCGGACTCGCCGGCAAACCCCTCCCCTGCGACGGCGTCATCACCGGCACCGGACACATTGACGGACGCCCCGTCGCCGCCTTCGCCCAGGACTTCACCGTCGGCGGCGGCGCCCTCGGCCAGATCCACGCCAAGAAAATCTGCGACACCCTCGATTTCGCCCTCCAGTCCGGCATCCCCGTCATCGGCATCAACGACTCCGGCGGCGCCCGCATCCAGGAAGGCGACGACGCCCTCTCCGGCTACGGCCAGATTTTCTTCCGCAACGTCCTCCTCTCCGGCGTCGTCCCCCAGATTTCCGTGATCGCCGGCCCCTGCGCCGGCGGCGCCGCCTATTCGCCCGCCCTCACGGACTTCATCATCATGACGAAGCGCAACGCCCAGATGTTCATCTGCGGCCCCGACGTCATCAAGGCCGCCACCGGCGAGGACGCCAAACCCGACCTCTTCGCCACCGCCGCCGCCCACGCCTCCATCTCTGGCAACATCCACTTTGTCGCCGAGGACGGCCCCGACGCCTTCCGCATCATCCACAAACTCCTCTCCTACCTCCCACAGAACAACATGATGGAACCGCCCCACCACCCCTCCCCCTCCATCAACCTCGAACCCAACCCCGCCTTCAACGAAATCGTCCCCGCCACCGCCAAGGACTCCTACGACGTCCACAACATCATCAACCTCCTCGTTGACGGCGGCGAGTTCCTCGAAGTCCAGAAAGAGTTCGCCAAAAACATCGTCGTCGGCTTCTCCCGCATCGAAGGCATCGTCGCCGGCATCATCGCCAACAACCCCGCGGTCAAGGCCGGCTGCCTCGACATTGACTCCTCCGACAAGGCCGCGCGCTTCATACGCTTCTGCAACATCTTCAACATCCCGCTGGTCAACCTTGTGGACGTTCCCGGCTTCATGCCCGGCCTCCGCCAGGAGCAGGGCGGCATCATCCGCCACGGCGCCAAAATGCTCTTCGCCTACGCCGCCAGCACCGTCCCGAAAATCACCCTCATCATGCGCAAAGCCTACGGCGGCGCGTATCTGGCGATGTGCTCCCGCGACCTCGGGGCCGACCTCGTCTATGCCTGGCCCACCGCCGAAGTCGCCGTCATGGGCGCCGCCGGCGCCGTCAACGTCCTCTACAAGGACGAAATCCTCGCCGCCGGCCTCGCCTCCGACGAAGCCAAGGCCGCCAAAGCCGAGGGCAAGGACGCCAAGGAAGTCGCCAAAATCGCGCTAAAATCCTCCGCCGCCCGCGCCAAGGCCGCCGAATACGCCGCCGAATACCATGCCAAATTCGCCTCGCCCTACGAGGTCGCCAGCAAATGCATGATCACCGACGTCATCGAACCCGCCCAAACCCGCGGCGTCATCGCGATGGCCCTCCGCAACACCCTCTCCAAGCGCGACACCCGCCCCGCCAAAAAACACGGCAACATCCCGCTCTGACCCGTCACGCAAACCCGCCACCCAACCACTCAACCACCACCGCACCATGAAAAAACTCCGCATCACCGTCGCCGGCAAAACCTACGACGTCACCGTCGAAACCGTCGGCGAAACCGCCGCCCCCGTCATCGCCCGCCCGGCCGCCCCGCAACAAGCCGCCGCGCCCGCGCCCGCGCCCGTCGCCGCCCCGGCCCCCGTCGCGCCCGCGCCGGCCGCCGCCGGAGACAAGGACATCGCCAGCCCCCTCGCCGGCAAAGTCGTCTCCATCGAAGTCCAGCCCGGCGCCACCGTCGCAGCCGGCCAGAAAGTCCTCACCATCGAGGCCATGAAAATGAACACGGAAATCTTCGCCCACGCCCCCGGCAAAGTCGCCAAAATCCTCGTCAACGTCGGCGACGGCGTCAACGAGGGCCAACCCCTCATCACCCTCGCCTGATCCGCCGCAAGCCGCCGGCCCGCGCGGACGCCCCCGCGTCCCGCAAACCGGCGCCGACAACCTGCCGCCACCATGAACCTCCTCGCCGAAACCGGAAACAACCTCTCGCAAGCCTTCACGATCCAGACCGTTGGCGTCTGCGTCGTCTTTGGCGCCCTCGCCACTCTCTGGCTCATCGTCGCCGCCGTCGGCAAGGCCTTCACCCTGAAACCCAAAACCCCGGCGCCACCGCCCGCCGGACAACCTGCCGCGCCGCAACCCGCCGCCGGACAACCCGCCGCCGACGCCGAAGACCCCGACCTCATCGCCGCCGTCATCGCCGCCGCCGTCGCCGTCACCCTCGGTCAAAACGCCCGCGTCGTCCACTTTGCCCCCACCGACCCCACTTCCCTGCTCTGGACCATGGAAGGCCGCTCCCAACTCTACGCCTCCCACACCACCCGCTGACCACCCGCCGCCGCGGGCGCGCGGGTTCCCCTCCCGCCCAAAAACCCGCCCCGACAAGCCGCCGACAGGCGGCTTTTTTGTTGTCCGAAACGACCGCCTCCCCGACGCCCCGCCGTGGGGAAAACCGTAGCGGCGGGACACGACGAACGCGCCCCCTCGCCGCCGTTTCCCCCGCGACAACC
>JAISTY010000134.1 GCA_031272375.1 Opitutaceae bacterium
CCCCGTAGCTCACCCCGAAAACCACGACCGTCCGCGCCCCGGAAACCACCGCGTCCGCGCTCGCGCGCCTGTCCGCGTTGCGCTCCAGCCAATGCATGTCCGCGTGACAACCCGCCGCCAGCCACTCCCGCAACCGCCGCGCCGCCGCCCCCGCCCCGTCCGCCCGCGCGAACCGCGCCGTGTCGAACCCCAGCCCCAGAAACCGCCGCCGCAACGCCTCCCGCGCCTCCCCCGCGAGCCGCGCCCCGCCCGCCTTCACGAGCGCCCTCCCGCAAGGTCGCGATACGCCCGCGCCACGTGCTCCGCCACCTCCGCCAGCGTCCGCCCGTCCGTCAGCACGATCGCGTGCGCCCCGCGATAAACCCGCTCGCGCTCCGCCATCAGTCTCCGGATGCGTTCCAGTGCCCCACCGCCCTCCAACAACGGCCGGTGCCGCTTCCCCGCCGTCCGCGCCAGCACCGTCTCCGCCGACGCGTGCAGACAGATGACAACGCCCTTCGCCTTGAGCCGCTCCAGCATCCCCGGCGCCATCACCAGCCCGCCGCCGCACGACACCACCAACCCGCCCGGCGCGTGCCCCTCCTCCGCGAACCGCCGCTCCATCTCGCGGAACGCCCCCTCCCCCTCCTTGCAGAAAATCTCCGTGATCGAACGCCCTTCCGCGCGCTCGATCGCCTGGTCGCTGTCAATCAGCCCAAGCCCCAACCGCTGCGCCGCAAGCCGCCCGACGGAGGACTTCCCCGTTCCCATGAACCCTATCAGGTAAAGATTGCGGCCGGTGGCGGACATGACCGCACCCAACCGCCTTCCCCCTCTTTTAACAACCCCCAACAACCTGCCGCGCGACAACCCGCCGCCACGCGAAAAAAACGCCCCCGCGGAAAACGGGGGCGCGCCATGAGAAAAAATGTCCGGCGGAAAAAACCGGTCAGCTGTCGCCGTCGTTGCCGATCGCCTCGACCGGGCAGCCTTCCAGCGCCTCGGTGCAAAGCGCCGTCTCCTCCTCGGTCTCCGGCTGCTTGGCGACGTAGGTGTAGCCGCCCTCGTCGCTCCTCACGAAGAAACCCGCCGCCGTCTCGCGGCAGAGGTCGCAGTCGATGCATTGCTGATCGACGTAAAATTTACCCGGAGCGTTCTGTTCCCACTTTTCAGCTTTGTTGGCCATGGTGCGCGCGAACAAAAAACGCCCGCCCCCCCTGTCAAGTTTTCTAATCGCGAAAAACCCCCGCCGGCTCCGCCGCGCCTCAAAAATCCTGCAGCCCCCCCTGCCCCTCCCCGCGCTCCGGCTCCAGCAACGCCAACGCCTCGCCCACCAGATAAATCGAACCCGACACCACCACGGGCACGCCCGCGGGCGCCTCCACGCGGCAGACCCCGCGCCCGAACAACGCCCCCACCCGCCCCCGGCGCGCCGGCGGAACCGCCCCCAGACCGCGCAAAATCCCCTCCAGCTCCCCGAACCCGCACGCCCGCTCCTGCGCCGGCTCCACAAGCACGATCGCCGACGCCCGCCGCGCCGCCACCTCCAACAACGCCCGCGCCCGCGCCGCCCCCGTCGCCCCCATCACCATCACCGGACGCTGCCCCGTCTCCGCGACAAGCCGCCGCAGGTTCGCGTCGAGCGCCGCCGCGCCCTCCGCGTTGTGCGCCGCGTCCAGCACCACCGTCCGCCCGCCCGCGTCAAGCCGCTGCCAGCGCCCGTCCCAAACCACCCGCTTCAGGCTCTCCCGCGCCCGCTCCTCCGAAAACCCGTTCAAAAAAATCCCCGCCTCCGCCATGCGCCGCGCCGCCAGCAGCGCCGCCGCCGCGTTCCACCGCTGGTGTTCGCCCTCCAAATTCGTCTCCGGGCAGCCCGAAACCTCCCCGCCGAACGCCTCCCGCACGCTCCAGACCCGCGCCCCTTTTGCCGCGGCAACCTGCCGCGCCACCCGCTCCGCCTCCTCCGGCAGCCGCCCCAGCACAACCCGCCCGCCTTCCTTGATAATCCCCGCCTTCTCCCGCGCGATCCCCGCGAGGCTGTCCCCCAGAAACTCGCAGTGATCCAGCCCGATGGACGTGATCACCGACACCACCGGCGCCTTCAGGATGTTCGTCGCGTCCAGCCGCCCCCCCAGCCCCGTCTCCACGACCGCCGCGTCGCAGCCCCGCCGCGCGAACTCCAGAAACGCCACCGCCGTCATCACCTCGAAAAAACTCGGCCTGTCCCCCGCGTGCCGCCGCCCCAGCCGTTCCACCACCGGCCCAAGCTCCCCCGCGTAAGCCGCGAGCGCCCGCTCCGCCAGCGGCGCGCGGTTCACCTGCACGCGCTCGCCCAGCCCTACCAAGTGCGGCGACGTGTAAAGCCCCGTCCGCAACCCCTCCCCCCGCAGAATCGCCTCGAGCATCGCCGCCACGGATCCTTTCCCGTTCGTCCCCGCGATGTGCGCCGCCGGCACCTTGTCCTCCGGGTGCCCCAGCTCCGCCGCCAGCAACGCCATCCGGTCAACGCCGAAACGGACGCCGCCCGCCTTCAACGAAAGCAGCCACTCCCGCGCCGCCGCGAAATCCGTCCTGTCCGAAACAGCCATCTTGAGTCCCCACAAAAAAACACCGCCCCGCCCGCGCCACCCCAAAAACACAACCCGCCGCGACAACCCGCCGCCAATCCGCGCTCGACGCCCCCTCCGCCGCCACCATAAACGCCCCCAAATGTTTCCGAGGGGCATCTATTCACGGACAAAAACCGTCCTTCTGTTCATGCAGTTCGTCGGTGATGGCGCCGCCGTCCTCGCCGGTCTCATGCTCGGCTACGCCATCCGCTTCTACACACCCCTCAAACACATCGGCACCTACTTCGGCGAATCCTTCGGCATGCGGGACTACACCCCCCTGATGTTCATGGGCGTCGCCTTCTTCATCGCCACCCTCGCCTATCTCCGCGCCTACGACGCCCGCAACCTCCTCCGCCCAAAATCCTCGCGCCTCCTCATCCTCCGCGCCTCCTTCTTCTGGCTCCTCCTCTTCCTCGGCGTCTCCCTCTTCGTCAAATTCGACCCCGGCATCTCCCGCGCCTACGCCCTCATCTCCGCCGCCACCGTCCTCCTCGCCGTCCTCGCCTGGCGCTCCCTCTTCCTCCTCTGGCTCGTCCACAGCAAATACCACGCCCGCCTCCGCCAGCGCATCCTCCTCATCGGCTGGAACTCCGAGGCCGCGCGCTTCGTCCGCGCCATCAACGACAGCAATCTCCACCCCGACGAGGTCATCGGCTGGCTCCGCCCCCAATCCGCCGCCCTTCCCCCCGCGCCGGAGGAGCCGCCCGCCGACTGCCCCTGCCTCGGCTCCCACGCGGACCTCGAAACCGTCGTCCGCGACCGCTCCGTCAACATCGCCATCCTCGTCGGCTCCGGCATGCCCGGCCCCGAAATCCTCCGCGACGCCACCATCTGCGAACGCCTCTACGCCCAGCTCAAAATCATGCCTTCCGGCTTCGGCGCCTTCGTCGCCAACCTCCGCCTCCAGACCGTCGCCGGCATCCCCCTCCTCGGTGTCGAGGAACTCCCCGTCAGCCACATGTTCAACGCCGGCCTCAAACGCCTCACCGACATCGCCGGCGCCCTTGTCGGTCTCGCCGCCAGCGCCCCCGTCATCGCCCTCCTCGCCTTCCTCATCAAACGCGAAAGCCCCGGCCCCGTCTTCTACAAACAGGTCCGCACCGGACGCCACGGAAAGCCTTTCAACATCTACAAACTCCGCTCCATGCGCCCGGACGCCGAAAAGTCCGGCGCCCAATGGGCGGTCGCCGACGACCCGCGACGCCTCAAAATCGGCGCCTTCATGCGCGCCACCAACCTCGACGAGCTGCCCCAGTTCTGGAACGTGCTCCGCGGCGACATGTCCCTCGTCGGCCCGCGCCCGGAACGCCCCGAGTTGATCGAGCGCTTCGAGCGCGAAATCCCCCATTACAACCCGCGCCACGAGGTCCGCCCCGGCATCACCGGCTGGGCACAGGTCAACGGCCTCCGCGGCAACACCAGCCTCGTCGAACGCATCAACTACGACCTCTACTACATCGAAAACTGGAGCCTCTGGTTCGATTTCCAAATCATGCTGATGACCTTCGGCCCCCAGAAAAACGCCTACTGACCCCGCCCCTGATCAAAAATCCGGCATCCCGTTTTAATCCATGGTTGGAAACACACAACTCATTCTCCATTAAACAAATCAAAAATCCGTGCAACTCGTTCTGATCCGTGAAATCCGTGGTTGAAAATTCCTGCGGGGAACCCGTGAGCACCGCCGCGACCCGCCATCGCCTCTGGGCCGCCGCCGTCTTCGCCCTCACCGTCGCCCTCACCGTCCTCGCCCAGCCCGGACGCGACCTCGCCGCCTTCGCCTACGCCTTCGCCGTCCCCGCGATCTTCTGGGCCTTCCTCCGCCCACCCGCCCGCCTCTACGCCGCCACCCTCCTCGCCGCCAACGCCGCCGCCTGGACCCTCATCCTCGCCTGGCTCCACAACGTCACCCTCGGCGGCCTCCTCCTCCTCGGCCCCTTCGTCGGCGCCTGGAACGCCCTCTGGTTCCTCGCCGTCCGCTGGACCATGCCGCGCCTCCCCGGACGCCCCGCCCCGCAACGCCTCCTCGCCCTCCTCGCCCTCGCCGCCCTCTGGGTTCTCATCGAATGGTCGCGCTCCTGGCTCCTCGGCGGCTTCCCCTGGCTCCCCCTCGCCGCCACCCAATGGAAACAGCTCGTCATCCTGCAAACCGCCTCCCTCGCCGGCGCCTATGGCGTCTCCTTCATCCTCGTCGCCTTCAACATCGCCTTCGCCGCCTACGCCCACCGCCTCCTCCTCGAGGGCAACCGCCGCGGCCTCTCCCGCCGCTCCCAGGAGTTCCTCCTCGCCCTCCTCCTCCTCCTCGGAAGCTTCTCCCTCTTCCTCTCCGAAACCTTCGGACGCGCCCGCTTCGACGCCCCTGTCGGCAACTTCGCCGTCCTCCAGCCCGCCATCCCCCAAAGCGTCAAATGGGACCCCGCCAAAGTCCCCCTCATCCTCGACACCCTCCAATCCCTCTCGCGACAAGCCGCCGCCACCAACCCCGACCTCCTCCTCTGGCCCGAATCCGCGCTCCCCTACCCTCTCGCCGGCAACCTCCCCGCCGCCCGCCAAATGGCCGCCTGGACCCGCGCCCTCGCCTCCCAAATCAACCGCCCTGTCCTCACCGGCGCCGAAGCCGTCCAAACCGCCCCCGACGGCTCCAACCGCTGGTTCAACAGCGTCGCCCTCGTCACCCCCGACGGCGTCGCCGCCCCCCTCTACGCCAAACGGCGCCTTGTCCCCTTCGGCGAATTCGTCCCCTTCCGCCCTCTCCTCGGCTGGCTCTCCAAAATCACCGACGTCGGCGAGGGCGACTACTCCCCCGGCGACGCCCCCGTCCTGATCACAACGGGCGGCCACGCCATCGCCCCCCTCGTCTGCTACGAGGACACCTACCCGCGCCTCGCCCGCGACAGCGTCCGCGCCGGCGCCGCCCTCCTCTTTGTCGCCACCAACAACGGCTGGTTCGGCTCCGGCGACGCCGCCTTCCAACACGCCGCCCACTCCGTCCTCCGCGCCGTCGAAAACCGCCGCCCCGTCCTCCGCGCCGGCAACAGCGGCTGGAGCGGCTGGATTGACGAATACGGCGCCATCCGCGCCGTCCTCACCCAAACCGCCGACGGCCAAATCCGCCACACCCCGCCCGGACGCGACGACGACCCCGGCACCATCTATTTCCGCGGCACCCAAACCATCGCCGTCACCGCCGACACCCGCTGGATCGGACGCCAAAGTTTTTACACCCGCCACGGCGACTGGTTCGTCGCCCTCTGCGCCCTCCTCGTCCCCGCCGGCTGGCTCGCCACCAAAACCTCCCCGCCAACCCCCGCCCCCGCAAAACGCCTGATGTCTTAATTTTTAAGTTTTAAGTCCCGCCACCGTCCCCCCGTCGCACCACTCCCCCGTTATCTGGATCGAACGCGGATGCGCCGGACGCCCGTAGGTGACGCGGTTGATCTGATCTATAACCAAATGCGCCGCCGACCTCCCCGCCTCGCGGTTCAACTGCCGGATGCCCGAAATCCCCTCCGTCGTCTCGTCCAAATCCAAATGCGCGAACCCGACCTCCCCCGGCACCTCCGCGCCCGCCTCCCGCAAAAAATCCAGCGGCGCCCGCTCGATCGCCAGCACCACGTCCGGCCGCTCCCGCTCCCGCCAGCGCGAAAACTCCCCGCGATCCCATTTCTCCGTCCAGCACAGCGGCGGCCGCGTCTCCCCCCGTTGCGCGTGCCACGCCAGAAACGCCGCCAGCCCCCGGTAATCCGAACGTATCACATGTTGCGACCGCTCCATCGCCAGCCCCGGACGCCGGTAGCCCCGCGCCGCCAGCGTCTCCAACGCGATCCACATCGCCCGGTAGTCGTCCGTGCTCGCGTAGTGGCACGGCAGGTTGAGCCGCCGGTTTCCCACCGAGGCCATCGCGTAGGTGTCCCACCCCGAAAGGCACCACTCCGGCACCTCGCCCCCCATGAAAACCACCCCCGGCGAACGCCTCCCCCGCAGGCTCGCGAACAACCGCCTCGGCTGCCCCCCGAAATCCTCCCAGTGCAACTTCTCCAAAAAGAACCCCGTCGCCTCGCACGCCTCCCGTATCCCCTCGAAACGCTCCCGCAACGCCGGACGCTCCCCCATCAGCCGCTCCGTCTGCGCGGACATCAAACACACAATGATCGCCCGCAACCGCCGCGTCGCCGTCGGCCTCCGGTGCTGCGTCATCAACGCCGTCACAAACGGATTCGGACGATACCCGGCCTCCTTCGCGATCGCCTTGATGCGCGCCCGGCTCGCCTTGGAAATCCCCGGCCGGTTGCTCAACGCGCAGCTCACCGAGAAAATGCTCGTCCCCGCCATCCTCGCGATCTCGCGGTAGGTCGGCGGACGCTTTTCAACCTGAACATCCTTGGAGGCCATCCCCTCTCTTCCACCCCGCTTTCCCCGCCGACGCAACCGCCAACAACCTCCCCCGCGCGCCCCTCCCGCGTCGCCCTTTTCAACCTTCCGCTTGCCAGGTTTCACAAGCCGCCCAACCTCCGCGCGCGTCCCGTTTTCAAAACGCCCGCATCCCGCAACCTCCCAACCCAAACGCCACCATGTCACGCGCCACTCCCGCT
>JAISTY010000139.1 GCA_031272375.1 Opitutaceae bacterium
CTCGGTGGTGAGGATGCGGTCTTTTTCGAGGGTGCGTATGGCCTGGCGGAGGGTGAGGTGGTTGACGCCGAGTTTTTTGGAGAGGACCTTGATGCCGGGGAGTTTGTGGCCGGAGGGGAACTCGCCGGAGTTGATGCGGGCCTTGATGTGGGCGGCGATTTGCTCGTAGATGGGTGTGGCGCCGTTGCGGACGAGTTTGAGGACGGGTTTGGCGGCGGGCTTTGGTGCGGATTTCATGGCGTAATCGGGTGGTGTTCAGTTGGAAGCGGCGGGAGGGGCGGCGCGTTTGATGAGGCGGACAAACTCGTCGGGCGGGACGAGGCGGACGTCGGGGGCGAAGAGGGCGGCGAGTTTTTCGACGTCGGCGTGGGACATGGTCCAGGCGTGGACGATGATGTAGCTGTAGGCGTCGGTTTTAGTGGTGTCGCGGGAGGCGGAGTTGACGAGGTTGGCGATGCTGGCGGCGTCGCAGCCTTGGATGCCGCCCCAAAGCATGGCGCGGGCGGAGATGACGGGTTTGCCGTGGGACCAGACGACGCGGCCTTTGCCTTTGTCGTAGGGGGCGTAGTCGCAGTAGAGGAGCGCGTCCACCTGTTCGTGGCGGAGGTAGTGGTCCCAGAGGGCGGTGTTGCCGAGGCTGTCGAAGTCGAGGATTTGGACGATGCGCAGGTCGGCTTTTTGCATGAGGTGGGCGAGGTTGCGTGTGTGTTCGGCGAGGGCGCCCGGGGGCATCATGCTGGGGTAGAAGTAGCCGTTGCCGGAGGGGCCGACGAGGAAGCGGCCGCCGGCGGGGGCGTCGGGGGAGGGGGCGGCTTTTTCATAGAACCAGCCGACGATGGCGGGGGTGAGTTCGACGAGGGCGGGGGAGAGGCCCCAGCCGAGGGGGAGTTTGCCGCGTCCGGTGGCGCCGAACCAGCGGGGGTCTGTGGCGAAGTCGTGGAGGAGCCAGCTGGGGTTGTCGCCGTCCGTGAAGGCGAGGGTGACAATATGTTCTTTTTTATGGGGTTCTGCGGAGAGGTCGGGGGTTTTTGGCTGGCGGAGGGGTCGGGTGTTTTTGAGGGCGGAGAGGAGGGAGAGGTTGCGGATGTGGTCGGCAGGGACGAGGGGGATGCCGAGGCGGGAGTCGCGGCCCACGAAGTCGTCCTCGCCGCCGATGATGGTGTTGCCCCAGCCGAAGGCGGTGGAGCCGGCGGGGAAGCGGGCCATGAATTTTTCGGCGGCGGGGGAGTTTTCGGCGGGGAAGGAGCGGATGTCGCCGAGGATGGCGTAATCGCGCATGGAGGCGGGGAGTTCGCGTGGGATTTCGATGACGAGGCCCTTGCGGGCGGCGGCTTGTCGGGCGGGGGGGAGGGTTTCAGGGGTGAGGGCGGAGGCGTCGGCGAGGCGTTTAAGGCCGGCGGCGAGGGCGGCGGGTTCGAGGGATTTTTCGATGAGGACGGCGTTGAGGGAGGCGGCGAGGGAGGTGGCGGCGTCGAGGGAGCCTTTGGCGGAGGCGTCGTAGAGGACGTGGCCGTCGAGGCGCGGGGCGAAGCGCGCGAGGAGGGCGGGGAGGTCGCGGGTTTCGGAGAGGCGGGAGCCGTGGCGGCGTTCCATGAGGGAGAGCCAGACGCGGTAGCCGGAGGCGTCGGCGGCGTTGTCAATGTAGATGCCGGAGTCGGCGCCTTGGCGTGCGAGCTGGCCCTGGAGGGAGGCGAAGGCGACGGATTCGGCGGTTTGTGGGGAGTAATGGGGGACGACGAAGATTTCGGAGGGGACGGTGCGGGCCTTTGGGAGGGAGGAGGAAGGGAAGGCGGCCGGGCAGCAGAGGAGGGCGAGGGCGGCGGCGAGGGGACGGGCGGGAGGCATGGTTGTTTTGGATGCTGGGAAAGTGGGTTTTATTGCTGGGATAGTCCGGGGGTATGTTAGTGTTTTCGGGCGCGCGCGAGTGTTTTTTGAGGAGCGGGCAAAATCCCCGTTGCGCGGCGGGGCGGAGGGGGTTTGGGTGCCGGGGCTTTTTTTCTCATGCCGGAAACCCATTACGAGAACATCCACTTCAGCGGGCGCGTGCAGGGCGTCGGGTTCCGCTACGCGACGCTGCAGGCGGCGAAGGAGTTCGAGGTTTCGGGGGTTGTGCGCAATCTGGACGACGGGCGCGTGCAGCTTGAGGTGGAGGGGAGGCCCGGCGAGGTGGAGGCGTTTGTGGCGGAGATCGGGGAGCGGCTGCACGGGCACATCCGTTCCACGGAGCGGCGCGGGGGCGTCCGCGAGGCGCGGTTTTCCGGTTTTTCAATCCAATGAACACGTCCGACAAGGTGCCGCCGGCGATAGAGCTTGAGGGAGTGACCAAGGATTTTTCGGTCGGGTTGCGCGGGGTGAAGCTGCGGGCGGTTGACGGGCTTTCGCTGGTGGTGCCGGAGGGGGAGGTTTTCGGGCTGCTGGGTCCCAACGGTTCTGGGAAGAGCACGACGATCAAGGTCATCCTCGGGCTGCTCGCGCCGGGCGCGGGTGTTTGCCGTGTGTTCGGGGCGCCTGGGGGGACGGTGGAGGCGCGGCGCGCCATCGGCTACCTGCCGGAGGCGCCGTATTTTTACCGTTATTTGAGCGGGACGGAGCTGGTGCGGTTTTACGCGGGGATTTGCGGGGTGCCGCGGCGCGGGAGGGACGCGCGCGTTCGCGAGGTGATTGAGTGGGTGGGGCTTGGGGGCGCGGCGGAGCGGCGAGTGGGCACGTATTCCAAGGGGATGTTGCAGCGCATCGGGCTGGCGCAGGCGCTTGTGCACGATCCGAGGCTTGTGATTCTCGACGAGCCGACGGCGGGGGTGGATCCGATCGGGGCGGCGGAGATTTCCGGGTTGATTTTGAAGCTGAAGCAGCGCGGCAAGACCGTGTTGATAACCTCGCATCTGCTCGCGCAGATCGAGGATGTGTGCGACCGCGTGGCGATTCTCGACCGCGGGCGGTTGATTTTGGAGGGGGAGGTTGGGGAGCTTGTGGGGCGGCGGGACCGGCAGGCGCTTGTGGTGGACAAGCTGCCGCCGGAGGAGCTTGCCGCGCTGGGGCAATGGCTTGCGGAGAGGGGGCGTCGGTTGGTGTCGGTCGAGCAGCCGAGGGCGCGTTTGGACAAGATTTTTCTGGAGCGGGTGGGGAAGGCGCCCGCCGGTTCCGAGCAGCCATCCTCCTCATGAAATCCAGGCCCATACCCGGTTCGACGGGCGAGGTTTTGACCACGCTGCCGTCCCCTTATCTGGCGCATCCCGCGAGCGGGTTGCTTTATCTGCCGCGTTTTCTCGCCAAGTGCGCGCATGTGAAGCGGCACGGCAAGCTGCCGCCGAGCTACGCGAAGAATTACAAGCGCGGCTGCGACCGGCTTCTTTGCCTTCACCTCGGCATCGAGCCGGGGGATGTCGAGCGGGCGGTTTTCGCCGCCGGTTCGCGGGAGGAGTTGGAGGCGGCGCTCGCGAGGATTCTTCCGGCGGACTGCCGTCCCGCGGTTTGGAACCGCGCGTTCGTCCAGAAGGGGATGACGCCCGCCGGGCGCGAGTTTCTACGCGAGGCGCTTGCGGCGATGGGGTGCGGCGATCGTGCGGAGGATATTATAAGCGTCGCCGATCTCATTGATTTTGACGAGGGGCGGATTGAGTAGGGGATTAGAAAAACGGAAGGGGAGGGGACGTAGGGACATAGGGGGGGGGGCATGGGAGCAATGGGAGATATGGGAGCAATGGGAGGAAGAGGGGCGTGTTCTGCCGCGGGGCGCCGCGGACGAACAGGGGCTTGGGGGTTGCTCTTTTTATCTTCTGTTCAAGGGATTGGGGCTTTGTGACCTTTGAGAAACCCTTTGCGTCCTTTGTGGTGAAGGCTTGGGTTAGAATTGTTTGCCGAGGAGGAGGGAGAGGGCGTGGGAGCGGGTGTCGGCGCCGAGGAGGGCTTCGTAGGTCAGGGTCGCACGGAGGGTTTCCGTGGTCGTCAGGGAGAGGGCGAGGCGGAGGCGGGCGGCGTCGCGGGAGGTGGCGGGGCCGCGAACCGTGAAGGTCGGCAGGTTGTCGGCGAGGGCGGCGGCGAGGTGGTTGGCGGTGGCGCTGTATTCGTGGGACCAGCCGAGTTGGGCGGCGGCGGAGAGGTGGGCGGCGGCGGGGGTCGTCCATTCGCGGGTGAGGCGGAGGGCGAGTTGGGTTTCGATGGAGCGAGGGGTTTGCGAGGGGTAATGGAGGGCGGCGGGGTTGGAGGGGTCTTCGTTGAAGGTGGTGAGGCGGAGGGTGTCGTAGTGGAGGCTGGCGAGGGGGGCGAGGGTCCAGGAGCGGAGGCGGATGTTTTGTCCGATTTCGGCGGCGAGGTTGAATTGCCAGGCATTGAGGGAGGCTTCGGCGGGGGTGGTGGCGAGGTGGCGGATGGAGCGGGTGGTTTTGAATTCGTCGCGGGCGGCGCCGGCTTGGAGTTGGAGCCAGGTGTCGGAGCGGGCGCGCCAGCCGGCGTAGGCGGTGAGGCGGAGGGTTTCGAGGGAGAGGTCGCCGGTGTCGCGGGCGAGGTCGGCGTCGGATCGGGCGAAGGTGAGGGCGAGGCCGAGGAGGCCTTGTTGGTTGCCGATGGAGCGGTCGAGGCCGAGGAGGAGGGCGTGGGTGGTGGTGTCGGCGCCGGGGGCGCCTGGGGCGGAGTCGGTGGTGGAGCGGGAGGCTTCGATGGCGAACCAGGGGGTGAGGGTGGCGTTGGCGGGGGCGGGGTGGGCGCTGCCGTTTTGGAAGACGAGGGC
>JAISTY010000172.1 GCA_031272375.1 Opitutaceae bacterium
TCACCGATACACGCGGCCCCGTGGACATCGAGGACCTCATCAGCAAATTCGCCTTCGGCTCCCTTGAGAAAACCGACGCCCAACCCGCGACCAAATGAAAACAATAACAACCGCCGCCACCGCCGCCTTCCTCCTCGCGACAACCCTCGCCGCCGCCCCCGCCGGCCCCGTTGACATGCTCCGCGACTCCGAGCGCGAAATCATCACCCTCCTCTACGACACGCCCGACGCCGGCAAATCCCCCGTCGAAACCCTCCGCCCCGTCGTCGGAAAGTATTTCGACACCACCGGCATGACCCGCCGCGTCATCGGCCCCGCCTGGCGCGGCTACACCCCCGCCCAGCGCGAACGCGTCACCGCCCTCTTCACCGACCTCGTCCTCAACAGCTACGCCGGCAACTTCCGCCCCGGCGCGCGCCCCGCCATCACCTACGGCACGGTCACCCCGACCAGCGACAATCCGCCGCGCGTCAGGGCCGCCACCGTCCTCGAATACGAGGGCAAACAATACAACGTCACCTACTGCCTCGAACAACTCCCCGCCGGCTGGCGCGTCTTCGACATCATCGGCGAGGGCGTCAGCCTCATCGGCAACTACCAGGCCCAGTTCAAATCCCTCGTCGCCAAAGGCCCCGACGCCGTCATCGCCGCCCTCGCCAAAAACGCCGCCGCCTCCAAGGGCGCCGCGCCCTGAACCGCCCCGCGACAACCCGCCGCCATGCGCCGCGCCGGCCTCCTCCTCCTCGCCCTCGCCCTCGCGGCCCGCTGCCTTGGCGACGCCCCCGCCGACAACCCGCCGCCGCGACAACCCGCCGCCGACGACTTCGACGACTACGACTACGCCGCCGCCTCCGTCACCGTCAGCGACCCCTTCGAGTCCTGGAACCGCGCCGTCTTCAAATTCAACGACGCCGCCTACGCCGCCGTCGTCCGCCCCGTCGCCGACACCTACGTCAAAATCGTCCCCTCCCTCCCGCGGCGCGGCATTTCCAATTTCTTTGAAAACCTCCGCGCCCCCCTCCGCCTCGCCGCCAACCTCCTCCAGGGCGACCTCGCGCAGGCCGGCCGCGAACTGGGCAAGTTCGCCGTCAACACCACCGCCGGTCTCGCCGGCCTCGCCAAAGTCTCCGAGAAAATCCCCCCGCTCGCCGACGGCGCCCGCCCGCTCGCCGACACCGCCCAGACCCTCGGCTTCTACGGCATCCCCGCCGGCCCCTTTTTCGTCATCCCGCTCGCCGGCCCCATGACCGCCCGCGACGCCGCCGGCTACGTCGGCGATTACTACGCCTCGCCTTTCTCCTGGGACGGCCTCCGCCACACCCTCGTCCTCCGCTGGTGGTTCTACACCGCCGCCGGCTCCGTCAACGCCCTCAACGGCCTGCCCGGACTCCTCGCCGCCTACGACCTCGCCGTGAAGTCCGCCATAGACCCCTACGTCGCCATGCGCGACGCCTACGTCCAATACCGCGACGCCATGCTCAAAAAACGCCCCCCGCCCGCCCCGCCCGGCCTGCGCCGCCCCGGCCCGCGCGGCCACTTTGTCCGCCCCCTCCTCCTGGCGAAACCCGCCCCCGCATCGTCCCCGGAGGAAACCGCGGCATCCACCGGAAAAACCCCTTGACAACCCGCCGCCGCGCCGCGACTTTGCCGCCGTTCTTTCACAGGCTTCCTTTCCAAACCCAATTTCCCGCCGACGGGCGACCGGCGGCGGGGGAACGAACATGCCCGACCCCGGCGCGCAAGCGGCAGGGAAGGGCATCATAAAGAGAAAGGTACGTATATGGTCCTCTTAATCACAGCCTATACGGTCCTGGGTATGCTTGTGATCGTCGGCGCTTCCTACGCCGCGACCCTCAAGCGTATCTTCAGTAAATAAGACAACAACACCCGCGGGTGGCCTGGTGCCGCCCGCGGGTTTTCATTTTAACCACGACAACCCGCCGCCGCCGGAAAAAACTCCCCTTCCGCCGCCCCCGCGTGCTTAAACCCCGCCCATGAAACGCATCGTCCTCCTCGGCGCCACCGGCTCCATCGGCGACTCCACCCTCCGCGTCATCGCCGCCCACCCGGAACAGCTCCGGCTCGTCGCCGTCGCCGCCAATTCCAACTCGGACAAACTCCTCCAAATCGCCCGCGACCACCCCTCCGTCCGCCACGTCGCCCTCTGCGACGAAACCGCCGACGCCGCCGCCCGCGACAACCTGCCGCCGGGCGTCGCCCTCCACGCCGGCCCCGCCGGCCTCCGCGAACTCGCCGTCCTCCCGGAGGCCGATGTTGTCCTCGTCGCCATCGTCGGCACCGCCGGCCTCCTCCCCGCCCTCGACGCCCTCGCCGCCCGCAAGGATCTCGCCCTCGCCTCCAAGGAAATCCTCGTCCTCGCCGGCGACCTCGTCATGGACACCGCCGCCCGCTCCGGCGCCCGCCTCCTCCCCGTGGACAGCGAGCACAACGCCGTTTTCCAATGCCTCCAGGGACACCCGCCCGCGCACGTCTGCCGCGTCCACCTCACCGCCAGCGGCGGCGCCCTCCGCGACTGGCCGCTCGAACGCCTCCGCCATGCCACGCCCGCCGACGTCCTCAAGCATCCCAACTGGTCCATGGGACCGAAAATCACGACCGACTCCGCCACGCTCGCCAACAAGGGCCTTGAGCTGATCGAGGCGCAGAAACTTTTCGGACTGAAACCCTCGCAACTCGCCGCCGTTCTCCACCCGCAAAGTGTCGTCCACGCCCTTGTTGAGTTCACCGACGGCTCCACGCTCGCCCAGCTCTGCCCCCCCAGCATGACCTTCCCGATCCAGCACGCGCTCCTCCATCCGGAACGCTCCGGCTCGCCCGCCCTCCCGCCCCTCGACGTCGCCCGCCTTGGCACGCTCGCCTTCGCGCCTGTTGACGAGACCCGCTACCCCATGCTCCGCCTCGCCCGCGAGGTCATGAACGCCGGCGGAACCGCGCCCGCGATTTACAATGCCGCCAACGAAGCCGCCGTCGCCGCCTTTCTTGCCGACAAGCTGCCGTTCCACCGCATCGCGGAGATCACCGAGACCACCCTCCGCGAGGTGCCGGTGACGCACACCCGTTCCCTCGACGAAATCCTCGAAACCGACCTGCGCGCCCGCCGCGTCGCCGCCGCCCACATCGCCGCCAACTACGTGTGAACCGCAGGCAGGCCCTTGCCTCGGGCGTGATTTCACCACAAAGTGCACAAAGGGTTTCCCGAAGGCCGCAAAGTATCCAATCCGTTGAACAGATGATAAATAGACAGTTCTCTAAATAACCTGTCCCTTATTCCATTCGCCTTCGCCCCCCATTTTTAACCTGTCCCCAAATCTTCCTTTAACCTCTCCCCAACGTTTTAACCTATCCCCAAAGGGGCGCTCCCTCTCCCTCCCCGCCCAATTATTAACCTGTCCCTTCTGTTAGCCCTTCTGTTAGCCCTGCCTGCCCCCTCCTCATCCCTCTTATTATCTTCTGTTAAAAATCTCCGTGTCCTCCCCCCCTCCTCCGTGACCTCTGTGTAATTTGCCCAGTCGTGGTGCCTCCGCTTGTCGCAAAATCGTCCCCACTTGCCGCAATTTCGATATTCGCCGCGCCCCGCCCACCCTTAGTCTGCCTCTGTTTTCGTTCAACCGCGCCCTCCCCAATTCCCGTGTTTCTCCCAAAAACATTTCCCGCGTCTCCCACTGCGAGCTGGCAAGCCAGCCCGTCCAAAGCGGTGACAAGTCACCGCACTCCAAATCAACCCCGCGCATTCATTTCCGCCTTTTCTAATTTTGCATTTCTAATTTCTAACTTCGCAAGTGAGAAGCACTTGCTCCCCCCCCCCTTCCCCTCTCTGTAATCAGCGAATTACCAGTTTGTTATAAACCAAACCGCCCGTCGCGCGCCTTCCGGTGCCCGGGCGTTTTTCATGCCCAAACGCTCGCTCCGCTCGCTAATTAACAATTCACAATGCCGCGCGCGAAGCGCGCCTGACCCAATTACTCATCACTCATTATCCATTACTAATTAACAATTAAACTTCTCCGCCATGAAAACAGTAAAATCCGCCCTCGCCCTCCAAACCGCCCTTCTCACCCTCTGCGCCCTCTGTGCCTCTGGGGTGAATGCCGCCACCAACACCGCCAACATCACCTTCACCTGGAACCCCGGCAACGCCATCACCAATGGCGACACCTCCGCGATGGGCGGCGACGGCATCTGGAACTACACCGCCCAATGGTGGAACACCACCGATGGCAACATCGCCATCGGCAACGCCAGCAACTCCCCCATCCGCCTCCTCCCCGCCAACCAAAACCTCGTCTTCGGCAACACTCTCAGCACCGTCGGCTACTTCGGCTCCACCACCGCCCACGCGAGCCTCCCCGACCGCGACACCCTCATCGCCCCCGAAGGCCTCGGCTCCATTCTCAATTTCAACGGCGACGGCGGCGTCATCTATCGCCAGTTCGCCGCCTACTTCGCAGAGGGATCGAACGACAACATCATCACCCACACCCTCAACTTCGCCCAAGGCGCCTGGACCATCACCAACAACCCCGGCATCGGCTCCACCCGCACCTTCTCCACCCGCGCCGAAACCACCGGCGGCAACGCCGCCTTCGTCTTCCACGTCGGTTCCGGCGCCTCCCTCAACCTCTTCAGCTCCGGCTACAACGCCACCCTCACCAACCCCATCGGCATCCAGACCGCCTTCAACATCTCCGGCTCCAACGCCATCGCCTTCGACGGCCCCGGCTCCATCACCCTCGGCAACAACGTCTATGTCCGCAATGAATCCGTCAACTCCCGCGTCGCCGCCACCAACGGCGTCACCCTCAACTTCTCCACCGGCTCCTTCCTCTCCGGCGCCATGACCGGCCTCACCTCCGCCGCCCAGCAACTCGGCACCGCCGCCCTCGACCCCTTCTTCGGCACAGCCGTCCCCGCCAACGGCGGCTCCCCCGTCACCCTCGTCTATCGCACCCGCCTCGCCGTCCTCTCCGGCTCCACCGTCAACATCAACGGCGGCTCCCTTTACCTCGGCTACCGCGGCTCCGCCACCTCCGGCTCCGTCGCCGGCTACGGCCTCCTCATCGGCGACCCCTCCGGCTCCGGCGCCGTCAACCTCTCCTCCGGCAACCTCTCCGCCATCGGCGACCCCCGCTCCACCTCCGCCGCCAACGCCGGCATCTCCTTCTCCGCCGCCTCCGGCTCCCTCGGCGGCTCCTTTATCCAGACTGGCGGCTCCCTCTACGTCTCCAACTTCCGCGCCGACACCTCCGTCCCCACCGCCCTCCTCACCTTCAACGGCGGCTCCGTCATCGTCTCCACCGAAACCACCCCCAACGGCTCCCAAACCGCCCCAACCGACGAACAGCTCCAATCCCGCCTCGACTCCTTCATCTCCGGCTTCGCCGGCAACGCCACCAACCACGTCGCCCTCGGCTCCGCGGGCCTCAACCTCGACACCTCCGCCCTCGACACCTCCCGCACCAACGGCGTCGTCACCATCTCCTCCGCCCTCCGCGACCTCTCCGGCCAGGCCGGCACCCTCTCCCTCAACGGCCCCAACACCCTCAAACTCACCGCCGTCAACACCTTCACCGGCGCCGTCCACGTCAACGACACCGCCACCTTCCTCAACACCGGCTCCCTCGCCGCCCCAACCTTCGTCGCCGCCTCCGCCACCCTCGCCGGCAACGGCTCCTTTGGCGACATCACCTTCGACGGCGCCACCGGCACCCTCCTTGCCACCCCCGGCCTCACCGCCGCCAACGTCACCTTCGGTTTCACCCTCAATATCACCCTCGATGTCAGCGGCGGCTTGTCCGGCGCCGCCCTCACCTTCGCCTCCCTCAACGCCTCCGGCTCCACCGTCCACCTCACCCTTGCCAACGCCAACGACCCCGAACTCGCCGGCGGCATCCTCCTTCAAGTCCTCGGCTCCACCAACCTCAGCTCCAACAACTTCAACCTCACCGGCACCGCCCTCAACTGGTCCTTCCAAAACGGCGTCCTCGCCCTCCAGGCCAT
Source organism: Opitutaceae bacterium (assembly GCA_031272375.1). Taxonomy (GTDB): domain Bacteria; phylum Verrucomicrobiota; class Verrucomicrobiia; order Opitutales; family Opitutaceae; genus JAISTY01. The sequence goes on from JAISTY010000172.1 coordinate 6,019, forward strand.
CCCCGAACCCGCCACCACCGCCCTTCTCCTCGCCCTCCTCGCCCTCGCCGCCCTGTTTTGGGTTCACACAAAGACCACAAAGGGCATAACAAAGTCCCCAAACCTTTGAACAGAAGATAAGAAGAACAAACCGGAAGACCACTATTCGCCATTCGCGCCTTCACGTGATAGAAATCTCTTATCTTTAATCTCTTATCCTTAATCTTCCCCGACCCTCTTCATCCCTCTTCTTATCTTCTGTTCAAAAAAACTTCGTGCCTTCGTGTGAGGCAAAAACTCTTCCGGATTAGTGTCAAATTAGTGTCCATTAGTGGTTAACTCCGAATTCCTAATTTTCAAAATCTCCCATCTCCCATCCCCCGCTCTTCCGCTTTTTCTAATTTCTAATTCCTAATTTCTAATTTCCCAGCGCCGCCCAGCGGCGCGCACTCTAAACTGCTAATTGTTAATTACTAATTGTTAATTATCCACCATGTCTCCCATACTCCACTCCCTCCATTCTCTGCGCTCTCTGCGTTCTTTGCGGTTAATCCCCCTCCTCTGTGCCCTCTGTGCCTCTCTGGTTCACGCCGCCACCAACTACTACCCAACCTCCCCCTACCCGCTCTACTGGGACCCCGCCTCCACC
>JAISTY010000187.1 GCA_031272375.1 Opitutaceae bacterium
TACGGGGACTTGGGGGGTCGTGGGGCGGTATGGGGCGGGGTTTGAAACTCCACGGGGGGGGGGGGCGGGGGCGGGTTTTTGTTGGGGCGGGGCGCGGGGCGGGGGGCTTTTCTTGCCGCGATTTTTCCCAAACACCATGGCCAAAATAGACCTCAACCAAGTCGCGGCGATTTTACACAAGCGCATAGAACCAGACCTGTTGAAGCAGATCCTTGAGGAGATGCGGAAGCTCGTGGAGGAGGAGGCGCAGGAGGCGGGCAACGCCGACAAGCCGCCGCAGCAAAAGAAGCAGTTTTGCATCCTGGTTTCCGACCCGGAGGGCGACATGCCGGACAAGGACCTCGCCGGCTGGGTGTTGCAGATTCCGGAGGACGAGAGCGTCAAGACGGCGACGGAGCGGATTTTCCAGGCGGCCCACGAATACAACCGTTCGAAAAAGGGGCGGCTCCAGCAGGCAAAGACGGTTGGCGAGGCCATCGAGATTGTCCCGTCCAAGCACTTCAAGGAGGCGGGGCTTTGGGTGAAGACGAAAAGCCCGGTGCTGATTTTGCGGACGGACAACGAGATACCGAAGGACGGCGGCGAGAAGGACGCGCGGCGCGGGCGGTATTGACGGCGGCGGCGGCTTGTCGCGGCGGGGCGTGTTTCCGTTTTCCAACTTGCCACTCCCGGCGGGGGGCGGTTTGGTGCGCGGCTTTTCCGCCATGAAAATACTCGTCGCCGACAAGATCTCACCCAAGGGAGTCGCCTTTCTGCGTCAGCAGCCGGGCTTTGAAGTGGTCGAGGCTTACGGCTCCTCCCCGGAAAAGATCCTCGAACTCGTCAAGGACGTCCATGCCATCGCGGTTCGTTCGGAGACGAAGGTGACGCGGGAGGTTTTCGCGGCGGCGCCGCTGCTGAAGGTCGTGGGGCGCGCGGGCGTGGGTGTGGACAATGTGGATGTTGACGCGGCGACGGAGCGCGGGGTGGTGGTCATGAACACGCCCGGCGGGAACACGATCGCGACGGCGGAGCTGACGTTCACGCACATCCTTTGCGGGGCGCGCCCGATCGCGCAGGCGGTCGCCTCGATGCGCGCGGGCAACTGGGACCGGAAGACGCTGTCGGGCGTGGAGCTGTTCAAGAAGACTTTGGGCATCATTGGTTTCGGGCGCATCGGCGGGGAGGTTGCCAAGCGCGCGGTGGCGTTCGGGATGCGGGTGCTGGCCTACGATCCGTATCTGGCGGCGAGCCGCGCGAAGGCCTTGCAGGTCGAGGCGGTCTCGCTCGACGAAATCCTGGCGCAGGCCGACTACATCACCGTCCACATGCCGCTCACGCCGGAGACGGAGAACATGCTCGCCGCGGCGGCGTTTGAGAAAATGAAGGCGGGCGTGCGGGTGTTCAATTGCGCGCGGGGCGGGATCATCAACGAGGACGCGCTCGTGGCCGCGCTCAAGTCGGGCAAGGTGGCCGCCGCCGGCCTGGACGTCTATCCGAGCGAGCCGCTGGCGAAGGACAGCCCGCTGCGGAGCGCGCCCAACCTCAACCTCACCCCGCACCTCGGCGCCTCGACGAAGGAGGCGCAGGAGTCCGTCGGCATCGAAATCGCCGAACAGATCGCGGACGTGCTCAACGGCGGGGCCATCCGCAACGCCGTCAACATGCCCGGCATAGACGCGGCGACGGCGGCGGCGCTGGCGCCCTACACGGACCTCGGCGCGAAACTCGGCGCGCTGCTCGGACAGCTCGCGCCGCGGCAGGTGACGCGCCTGCGCGCGACCTACCACGGGAAGCTCAACGGGCTGGACACCAACCCCGTCACCCGCGCGATCCAGGCCGGGTTTTTGAGACGGGCGGCGGGCGACGGCGTGAACGTCGTCAACGCGCCCGTTGTGCTGCAGCGGCTCGGGATCGAGTTCGAGGCGGTCAACAGCGACGCGGCGGCGGACTACACGGAGCTGATCCAGGTGGAGGTGGACGTCGCCGGCGGGGAGGGCGTGTCGGTGCGCGGCACGCTGATCGGAAAGAACAACCAGCCGCGGGTCGTGGGCATCAACGGCCACGAGGTCGAGGTCGCCGCGAAGGGGAAATTGCTCGTGCTGGAGAACGAGGACCGCCCCGGCATCGTGGGCCTCATCGGGACAATCCTCGGCAACGACGGCGTGAACATCGCCGACATGTCGCTCTCGCGCATCTCGAAGGGCGGGACGGCTTGCACGGTGGTGCGGGTGGACCACGAGCCGAGCGGGAAGGCGCGCGACGAAATCAAGGGGAACCCCGCCATCAAGTCGGCGCGGTTCGTCCAGCTGTAAGGTTCCGGACGGGAGCCGAATCCAACGATGTCCGCCTTTCTCCAATGCGCCCTTTCCGCCGCCGGCGGGTATCTGCTCGGGGCCGTCCCCGTCGGCTACCTCGTGGCGCGCGCCAACGGCGTCAACATCTTCGAGCACGGCTCGAAAAACCCCGGCGCGACGAACGTGAAGCGCGTGGTCGGGGGCTTCGCGGGCAACCTCACCTTCGCGCTCGACGCGCTCAAGGGCGCGCTGGCTGCGCGCTGGCTGCACCTTGCGTCGCTGGCGGGCGCGGAGTGCGTCAACCGCGAGCAGCTGCCCGCCGCCGCCGTCGCGGGGCTGGCCGGGGCGATGCTCGGGCACAGCTTCTCGGTCTTCACGGGCTTCAGGGGCGGCAAGGGCGTGGCGACCGCCGCCGGCGGCCTCATCGTGCTGCTGCCGGTCCCCACGATCATCGCGCTCGCGGTCTGGGGCGTTGTCTTCAAGGCCAGCCTCTACGTCTCGCTCGCGAGCATGGTGGCGGCGCTGACGCTCGTCGCCGGCTCCTGGTGGCCCGGCACGCCGCTTGGCTACAGCATCCTGACGACCTGCATGGGCGCCCTCGTCATCCTCCGCCACCGCGCGAACATCGCGCGCCTCGCCGCCGGCACGGAGCACAAGTTCGAACGCAAAAAGCCGGGCGCCTGACCCGCCAACCCTTCCTTCAACATGTCCAGAATCGTCCAAAAATACGGCGGCACCTCGGTGGGTGACGTCGAACGCATCAAGCGGGTCGCCGAGCGCATCAAGGCCGTCCGCGCCGACGGCAACGAGCTGCTCGTGGTGGTTTCCGCCCGCGCGGGGGTGACGAACGAGCTGCTCGCCCGCGCCCGCGCCGTCTGCCCCGCGCCCGACGAGCGCGAGCTGGACATGCTGCTCTCGACCGGCGAGCAGGAGACCATCGCCCTCACCGCGATGGCTTTGCACGGCCTCGGCGTCCCCGCCGTCTCCTACACGGGCGCGCAGGCCGGCATCCGCACCGACCGGACGCACACCAAGGCGAAAATCCAGACCATCGAGGCGCGGCGGCTTGTCGCCGACCTCAAGGAGGGGAAGGTCGTCATCGTCGCCGGCTTCCAGGGCATCAGCGAGCACGGCCACATCACCACCCTCGGACGCGGCGGCTCCGACCTCTCCGCCGTCGCCCTCGCCGCCGCGGTCAAGGCCGACAAGTGCGAGATCTACACGGACGTTGACGGCGTCTACACCGCCGACCCGCGCGTCGTGAAAACCGCCCGCAAGCTCGACGAGATCACCTACGACGAGATGCTCGAGCTGGCCTCCGCCGGCTCCAAGGTCATGCAGTCCCGCTCCGTCGAGTTCGCCAAAAAATACAACACCGTCTTCGAGGTCCGCTCCTCCTTCAACTTCAACCCGGGAACCATCGTGAAAGAAGAAACCCAATCCATGGAAAAAGTAGTCGTCCGCGGCGTCGCCGTTGACAAGGACCAGGCCAAGCTGACCGTGTCCGGCCTCGCCGACAAACCCGGCTCCGCCGCGCGGATCTTCAGGACGCTCGCCAACGCCGGCGTGATCGTTGACATGATCATCCAGAACGTCTCGCGCAACGGCCTTGCCAACCTCTCCTTCACCGTCCCGCAAAGCGAGACCACCAAGGCCGACGCCATCCTCCAGCCCCTCCTCGCCGAGCTGGGCGCCGTCTGCACGATTGACGACTCCATCGCCAAGCTCTCCGTCGTCGGCGTCGGCATGAAGACCCACTCCGGCGTCGCCGCGACCCTCTTCCAGTCCCTCGCCGACGCGCGCATCAACATCCAGATGATCAGCACCTCGGAGATCAAAATCTCCATCGTGCTGAGCCAGGACAAGGCCGACGAGGCCGCGCGCGTCGCCCACACCGCCTTCGGGCTGGACGCCCGGTAGGCCCGCGCGTCAGCCGGCGCGCCGTCCGCGCGCCGGGTGGCGGATTTTGGAGCGGCGGAACAGCCCCGCGAGCGCCGGAACCTGCGCGGCGAGGAGGGACGCCAGGAAAAACGCGCCGAGGGCGAGCACGATGGCCGCGCCGCTGGCGACACCGAGGTAATAGCTCGCCAGAATGCCGGCGACGGAGCCGGCGGCGGCCAGCGCGACGGAAAGCCCCAGCACCACGCCCAGCCGCGCGCTCCACAGCCGCGCCGTCGCCGCCGGCAGCAGGAAAAGGCCGAGCGACAGCACCACCCCCATCGCCCGCAGGGCGGCGACCAGGTTGAGGGTGACGAGCGCGAGGAGGAGCAGATGCGCCGCCGCCCCGCGCCCCCCCGTCGAACGGTAAAAAACGGGGTCGAACGTCTCCAGCAGCACGTGCCGTCGGAAGACCGCGAGAACCGCGACCGTGGCGGCGGTGACGCCCGCGGTGAGCCGCAAATCCTCCGGGCCGACGCCGAGGACGCTTCCGAAAAGGAGCCGGGGAAGGTCCACGCGCGCGCCGGGCGCGGAGGCAAGGGCGATGCCGAGGGCGAACAGGATGAGGAAAAGCGAGCCGAAGGCGGCGTCCTCCTTGACGCGCGTGACGCGGGCGATGAGGCCGCCGCCGGCGGCGGTGAGCAGCCCGGCGATGAGCGCCCCCGCGAACAGCGCGAGGGTGTCGGGGCCGAAAAGCAGCCACGCGGCGGCGACGCCCGGCAGGAGCGAGTGGCTGAGCGCGTCGCCCATCAGCGAGAGGCGGCGGAGGATGAGAAAGTTGCCGAGAAGCCCGCCGCTGACGCCGAGCAGCAGGGCGGTGAGGAGGCCGCGCTGGATGAATTCGTAGTGGAAGGGTTCCGGCATGTTGGGAGACGGGAGCCGCGAAGGGCACAGGGTTTCCGCCGCGTTTCAACCACGGAAACGCCGCCCCGCGCGCGCCGCGTTTCCCCGCTCGACACCTCCGGCGCCCGCCGGATACCAACCCCGCCTCATGTCTCCCTTCCGGCTCCTCCTCCCCGCGCTCCTCGCCCTCGCGCCCCCGGCCGCCGCCGCCGGCGGCGAACCCCGCACGCTCGGCGCCGGCGACGCCCTCCTCCTCGGCGTCGTCGAGGGCGTCACCGAATACCTGCCCGTCTCCTCGACCGGCCACCTCATCATCACCAACAACCTGCTCGGCCTCGACAGCGGGGAGCCGCTGACGGGCGCGGACGGCGGCGTCCTTTACCTCAAGCCGCCCTCGCCCCGGCGTCCCGGCGGGGCGCCGCTCACCCGCAAGCTCGCCGCCGACACCTTCGCCGTTGTCATCCAGTTCGGGGCGATCGCGGCGGTCGCGTTTCTTTACTGGCGGCGGCTTGTCTCGATGGCGCGGGGGCTTTTCGGGCGCGACCCGGAGGGGCTGCGGCTTCTGGGCAACCTCCTCGTCGCCTTCGCGCCCGCCGCCGTTTTCGGGCTGCTCGCGAAGGATTTCATTGAGGAGCGGCTGTTCTCGGTGCCCGCGGTGATCGCCGCGCTCGTGGCCGGCGCCGCCGCGATGCTCTGGGCGGAACGCTGGCGCGCGAAAAAAACCGCCGGACGGACGCCGCGCGTGACGACCCTCGGAACGCTGGCGCCGAAACAGGCGCTCGGCATCGGCCTGCTCCAGTGCGCGGCCCTCTGGCCCGGCATGAGCCGCTCGATGACCACGATCGTCGGCGGCTACCTCGTCCGTCTCGAGCCAAGGGAGGCCGCCGAGTTCAGCTTCCTGCTCGGATTGGTGACCCTGACCGCCGCGACCGCCTACAAGACGCTCGAATCCGGCGGGGCGATGCTGCGGGTTTTCGGGCTGGCGGAGATCTTGCTGGGCTGCGCCGCCGCCGCCGTCACCGCCGCGCTCGCGGTGCGGTTTTTGGTCGGCTACCTTGCGCGGCGCGGGCTGGCGGCCTTCGCGATTTACCGCCTGCTGCTGGCCGCCGCGCTCGCCGCCTGGCTGTTCTGGACGCGCCCGTGACGCGCCCAAAATACCCTTGCGCAAACGGCGAAAGGAAACGAAGTTCCCGCCCAACCGTTCCGCTCCCGGCGACGCCGGATGTTGCGACGGCATCCACGGCGCCCGCGTTTTCCACGAAAGGCGCGCCAACCTCCACACACACAACCCAACACACAACATGCCAGATACAAACACGTCCGGTGTCTCCCCCGAAGGGGAACCCGCGACAACAGCAACCCCCGCCGCCGGACAAGGCGGCATCGGTTTTGGAACCGGCCGCGGTTCCGGCCTCTCCCGCGGCAAACGCGGAACCCCTCCGTCCGCCGCCGCCAGCCAACCCTCCTCCGCCGCCTACCAGCCCAGCGGAGCCGTCCAGATCCTGGACGCCAAAAGCGAATACAAAAACCCCTTCGCGCCCGCGGCGGAACCTCCCGCCGCCGCGGTGACGGAAGCCCCCGCGCCCGCCGAACCCGCGGCGGAGCCGCCACCCGCGCCCGCGCCCGCGCCCGAAGCCGCCGAGCCGCCCGCTCCCGAAGCCGCTCCCGAAGCCGCGCCGGAGCCGGAGGCCTCGTTGAACATCCTGCCGCCCGCCGGCGAAACCCGCCGCGCCCAGAATTGGGAAAACACGGGCGCGGAACGCGCGGTTTTCCAGAAACAGCCGGATTTGCGGCGCGTCGGCGGACGCGACGCGAATGCCATGCGCCTCGACAGCGAGCGCGAACGCCGCCAGGAACGCCGCGACGCCGCCTCGGAAATCGAACGCAAGCACCGCGAGGAAAAGCCGGAGGGCTTCCTCGGCTGGCTCAAAAACCTCTTCGCCGGCCTCTTCAAGGGCGCCAAAAAGGAGGACAAAAACGAACGGCGCGACACCGACGACGGACGACGCGAGCACGGCGGACGCCGCCGGCACCGTCACCGTGGCGGTCGTGGCGACGGACGCCAGGGCGAGCCGCGCGCCGAAGGCGGGCGCGACGGGCAGCGTCAGGAGCGTCACGACGGCGGCTCGCGCGGCGGACACCGCCATCGCGATCGCGGCGGGCGCGGCCACCGTCAAGGCGGTTCCCGCGGCCACACCCACCGTCACCAAGGCGGCTCCCGGCAAGGCGGCGAATAAGCCGCCGCCGTCACTATCATTTAACCACTAATAACCACTAATTTAACACTAATTCTTTCCCACACGAAGACACGAAGGCACGAAGAGAGAAAGGGTTGTGTTTTTTTTATTACACGGAGGTCACGGAGTTGGGAAGAGCGCACGGAGAGTTTTTAGGGATTTTGAGTTTTCTGTGTTCTTTGCGGTTAATTGTTTTTTGTTCTCCGCGGTCTCTCTGTGGTCTCTGTGCGAAACTCCGTGGTCTCTGTGTAATAAATTAACGCTTTTAAGAACAGAGCCTTCAGGTTTGTTCTTTTTATCTTCTGTTCAACGGATTGGAACCTTTGTGACCTTCGCGAAACCCTTTGTGTCCTTTGTGGTTAATCAGCCGCTCCATCAGGTTTCCAACAGCTGGCTGTCGGCGAGGTCCCAGCCGAGGCGGGACAAGTTGCCGCCGGTTTCCGGCGGGCGGTCCTCGCGCAGCCGCTCAACCGTCAGCGCGGCGCCGTTGGACGCCTCCACGTGATACTGCGTGCGCGAGCCGAGCAGAAACTCGTTGACGATGCGCACGCCAATCTCGTTGTCCGCCCGCTCGCCCTCCGCCAGGAAACGCAGTGACTCCGGGCGTATCAACAACTTGCGCGTCTCGCCAACGGTCAGCGGCGACGGCAGCTTGAGCGTGAGCGTTTTGCCAAGCGAGGCCGTCCATTCGCCGGCGCCGGGGGCGTTGTCGCGCGGGACGCAACCGGTGACGGGCAGCAGGTTGACCTCGCCCATGAACTCCGCGACGAAGGCGTTTTTCGGCTCCGCGTAGATCTCGGACGGCGTGCCGATCTGCTCGATTTTCCCCGCGCGCAGGATCGCGATGCGGTCGCTCATAACCATTGCTTCCTCAAGGGAATGTGTGACGTAGCAGAATGTTTTTCCCGTGCGGCGCTGGATGTCCTTGATTTCCTTTTGCAGGAATTTGCGCAGGCGGGCGTCAATCGCCGACAGCGGCTCGTCGAAGAAGATGATTTCCGGGTCGTAGGCGAGGGCGCGGGCAAGGGCGACGCGTTGGCGTTCGCCGCCGGAGCACTGGGCTATGTTCTTGTCGTAGTAGCGGTTGGGGTCGAGGTGCAGTTGCGCGAGCAACTCCCACGCGCGCGTCCGCCGTTCGTCGGGCGGTCTTCCGGCGATTTCCATCGGGAACTCGACGTTCGCGCCGACGCTCATGTGCGGGAACAGCGCGAGCGACTGGAACACCATGCACGTCGGGCGGCGGTTGGCGGGGACGGCGTTGATGATTTTCCCGCGCAGCAACAAGTCGCCCTCGGTCGGCTTTTCCATGCCGACAAGCATGCGGAGCAGCGTGGTTTTCCCGCTCCCGCTCGGCCCGACGAGTGTGAAAAACTCCCCCTCGCGGACGGAAAAGCTGACGTTCCCGACGGCGGTGAACGCGCCGAAACGCTTGGTGACGCCCGCCGCCTCGAGGATCACGGGCGCGGTGGCGTTGGTGGGTGGACTGGCGTGAATGTCTGACATGTGCGGTTCCGTGAAAAACCGCCCCCACCCCTCCCCGCGCAAGGGCAAATTCACTGTCAGGCGAATTAGTTAATATGATAATCAATCGCCGACGTTTCATTAGGAACGTATTCATTTAACTCATTCGGAACAAGTTGCCGTCACAAAGAAATGTGATAACGCGTCCAATCCGCGCAATTCACGACATTAAAATCAAAAGAACTAATCCGATGGCCGACCCCGCCGTGGGTTTGTTTCACCACAAAGGACACAAAGGGTTTCGCGAAGGTCACAAAGTTTCCAATCCGTTGAACAGAATATAATAAGAACAAACCTGAAGGCCCTGTTCCGGTGCGTGGGCCACTCATGAACACTCATTTAACACTATTTTTGTCTCACACGAAGAGACGAAGGCACGGAGTTTCCATCCACAGATTTCACTGATTGTCACGGAGTTCCAATCCAATCATCCAACCACTAATGACCCCTAATTTGACACTAATTCCGAAGGAGTCTCGCAAACTCTCTCACAGGAGGCGCGGATGAGTTTTAATTGTCTCTTTGAGTTCTATGCGTTCTTTGCGGTTAAGTCGGTTGGGCTGAGTGTTAAATTAGTGGGTATTAGTGGTTAAAAAATCTTCGCGTGAGGTTCCGCGGCGGGGTCAGAATTTCCATTGGAGGGAGGCGTGGAGGGAGAAGGGGAGGCCGGGGTAGTCGGCGACGGGTTGGTAGGTCGTGTCGAGGAGGTTTTCGGCGCGGAGGCGCAGGGTGACGCGCGCGGTGACGTCCCAGGCGGTGTAGAGGCGGACGAGGGTGTGGGAGGCCATTTCTTGGGGGACGTTGGAGAAGGTGGCGGGGTCGTAGTAGGACTCGTCGGGGCGTCCGGCGACGAGGGTGAGGCCGGCGCCGACGAGCCAGTTGGGGAGGACGCGGTGGTTGGCGTCGGCGGAGAGGAGGTGGCGGGGCTGGGAGACAAGGCGCCGTCCGGCGCTGTCGCGGGCGTCGAGGTAGGTGTAGGCGAGGCGGAGGGCGGGGATTTTTTGGGGGGAAGGGCGGACATTGAGGAAAAGTTCGACGCCTTGGGTGACGGCGCCGGGGATGTTGCCGACGCGGGTTTGCCAGGTGACAGGGTCGTAGGTGGAGAAGTCGAATTTGTCCTTGAACTCGTTTTTGAACCAGGCGGCGCCGGCGGCGGCTTGTCCGTTGAAAAGATCCTGTTCGAGGGAGAAGTCCCAGCCCTTGGAGCGTTCGGGTTTGAGGGTTGGGCTGGGGGCATACCAGCCGCCGCCGAGGAGGTAGGAGGGGGAGGGGGCGTTGAAGCCGGTGCCGTAATTGGCGCGGAAAACGGGGGCGGCTTTGGCGGGGCGCCAGGCGAGGCCGGCGCGGTGGGTGAGGCGGGTGTTGAAGGTGTCGTAGTCGTCGGCGCGGGCGCCGAGGACGAGGGTGAGGCCGGTGTCGCGGCGGGTTGTCGCGGAGGGTGTGGCGAAGGGTTCGAGGGTGAGGTTGAAAAAGGCGGAGCGGAGGTCGTCGCGGAGGGTGGCGCCGGCGTTGTTGTAGCGGGAGGTTTCGGCGTTGAGGCCGGCGAGGAGGAGGAGGCGCGGGTTGGGGCGGAAGGTGTTCTGCCAGTCGAGGACGAGGCGGCGGGCGTCCATGCGGGACGGGTAGGCGGTTTGGTCCCAGCGGTAGGAATTTTTGACGAGGCCGAGGGTGAGGCGGGAGGCGAGGGAGGCGAGGGGGCGGGCCTCGGCGTAGAGGGTGGCGATGGCGAAGCGGGAGAGGGCGTGTCCGGCGGAGGAGGGGTCGTGGAGCATTCCGGGTTCGTGGTAGTCGTTTTCGGCGAGGCGGCAGGTCGCGCCGAGGGTGAGGGGCGCGGCGGGGGCCCATTCGAGGCGGGCGGCGGCGGCTTGCCGGGAGAGGGCGTTGGCGTCGCGGTCGTTGTCGGTGGAGAGAATGGAGGCGGCGAGGGAGGCGGAGAGGGCGTCGGGG
>JAISTY010000071.1 GCA_031272375.1 Opitutaceae bacterium
CCCTCGCCAACATAGACGCCCCCGACACCGCCGCCTACCTCCGCAAACTCCTTCAAAAAACCGACACCGACGCCCGCAAGGAAACCGTCCGCGCCCTCTCCGCCATCCGCAACGACCTCTCCCTGAAACTCCTCCTCGAAACCGCCAAAAACGACGCCGACAAAACCGTCAAAATCCTCGCCCTCCGCGCCTACCTCGACGGCCTCACCTCCCAGAAAGACCTCCCCCTCGACACCCTTGCCGCCGCCTACGCCGAGGCCCTCGACGCCGCCGTCCGCGACGAGGAGAAAACCGCCGCCCTCGACGCCCTCCAATCCATCGCCCCCAAATCCCGCCAGGCCCGCATCATCCTCCGCGACCGCAAAATCCCCCTCACCAAAAAATAACCCCGCCCGCCGTTTTACCGGCGCCGTTTTACCCCAAAGGTCACAAAGGACACCCCAAAGGTCACAAAGTCCCCAATCCATTGAACAGAAGATAAAAAGAACAAGCCGGAAGGCTCTGTTAATTGTCCCTGTGCCCTCATCCTTTCCCTCATTACCCCCGCTCTTTTCCGCCCCACGGCGCGCACTCTCAATTGTTAATTGCTAATTGCTAATATGCGGTGTCCCTCGGCGGGCCACGCTCCTCTTCATTCCTCTTCTTATCTGTAAAAAAACTCCGTGTCTTCCCCTCCCCGGAACCGCCTCACGCGCGCTCGCGTGCCGCGCCCCTTGGGATCGCCAGCGCGCTGAACAGCATTGTCAGCAGGCAGCACGCCGTCATCGCCGCGAAAACGCCGCTCCAATGGAAATGCCCGGCAATCCAGCCCACGCCCGTCCCCGCCGCCGCCGAACCGAACGCGTAGCCGAAAAATCCCGTGAACCCCGCCGCCGTCCCCGCCGCCTTTTTTGGCACAAGCTCAAGCGCGTGCAGCCCGATCAGCATGACCGGCCCGTAAATGAAAAAACCCGCCGTGAACAGCGCCGCGTAGTCAACCCACGCCGGCCCGCTCATGTTCAGCCAATACAGCAGGATCCCCGCGAGCGTCAGCCCCATGAACAGAATCGTCGCCGGCGCGCGGCGGCTCTTAAAAACCGTGTCCGAAACCCAGCCGCACAGAATCGTCCCCGGAATGGCGGCCAGCTCGAACAGCATCCACGCCGTGCTCGACTGCCTCGGCGAGAAGCCCTTCGCCAGCTGCAGATACGTCGGCACCCAGTCCACGACCCCGTAGCGGACGAAATAGACGAACGCGTTGGCCAGCGCGATGCACCACAACGCGCGGTTCGGCAGCACGTGTCCGAGGAAAATCTCGCGGAATGAGAACACCCGCTCGTGCGCCTCGGAATAGCCGGACGGATAATCGTTCCGCCAGCGTTCGATTGCCGGCAGCCCCCGGCTTTGCGGCGTGTCCCGCATCAGCAGCCACGCCACCCCCGCGCAACCCGCCGCCACCATCGCGTTGAAATAAAACGCCGCCCCCCAGTCATGGAACAACAGCACCCCGAGCAGCGCGATTTTCGCCACGAGCGCCCCGCCGACGTTGTGCGCCACGTTCCAGACCGACACCACCCGCCCCCGCTCCCGCGCCCCGAACCAGTGCGTCATCGTCTTTCCGCACGGCGGCCACCCCATCCCGTTCACCCACCCGTTCAGCGCCGAGAGCGCGACGATGAGCGCCAGCGAGCCATACACCCCTTTCACGCATCCGAAAACCGCCGTCACCCCGGCCGACAGCAGCAATCCGAGCGGCAGAAAATAGCGCGGGTTGCTCCGGTCCGACACCGACCCCATCACGAACTTCGACAACCCGTAGGCGAACGACAACGCCGTCAGTCCCATTCCCAGCTGCGCCTCCGTGTAAGCCGGGATCATCCCCTCCCGCCCCGCCGACAGGATGTCGGGCATCGCAAGCGCGAGGTTTTTGCGGACGAGGTAAAAGGCTGCGTAGCCGATAAAAATGCCCGCGAAAACCTGCCGCCGCAGCCGCCTGTATTCGGCGTCCACTTTTTCCGCCGGAAGCGGCGGCGCGGGCGGTTCGGGCGCGAGGAAGGGCAGGAGGCGGAAAGTCGGCATGGAGAGGTTCTGCGTTGGGATTCTGCGTGGAATTGGCCGCGCAACTCCAAAAGCCCCCGCCCCCCGCGCAACCGCAAAGTGCGCGCATTAGGGACAGGCAAAAAACGGAACCTTACACAGAGGGCACGGAGAGGGACGGAGGGCTCGGAGTTTTTTTTCAACCCCAAATGTTCACTAATCGGTCACTAATTGCGTTGGTTTGTGAAGTGCGTTTTTATTATTACACAGAGGGCATGGAGAGGGACGGAGGGCGCGGAGAGGAGGAATTAACCACAGAGAACGCAAAGAAGATAAATGACTTACTAAAAAAATCTTTGCGCCTTTGCGTCTTTGCTGTTAAGAAATCCCTCCGTGGTCTCCGTTTCTCCCTGTGACTTCTGTGTAATATAAAACCAAAAAACCCTTTTCATGCTGGCGTTTGAGCAAAAGTCGAAGTGGTTCGGGGTGGCGGTGCGGGGCATCAACGGCGTCGGCAGGTTGTTGCTGGGGAAGGGGAAGCCGGTTCCTGTTCCGGAGAAGCCGCGGGGGATTTTGGTGGGGAAATGCGATCATTTAGGCGACCTGATGATGATCACGGATTTTCTGATGACGGCGCGGGAGAGGGCGCCGGGGGCGAGGATAGGGTTGATACACGGGGCGTGGTGCGCGGGGCTGGCGCGGCGGCTTGTCGCGGCGGGTATGGTGGACGAGCTTATACAATATTCGCCGCTTGCGTTAAACCGGATGAAGGAGGGGTTTTGGAAAAAAGTCCGGCGCGAGATTTCGGAGTTTTTCACGGCGCGGCGGCTTGTCGCGCGGGGGAATTACGAAGTGTTTTTCGAGCTGCGGCCGTTTTCGGGGAACACGCTGCACATCGCGCGGCTGGCGGGTGTGCCGTGTCGCATTGGGTTTGCGTTGAGGGAGTTCGGTTTTTCCGTGAACCACGCGCTTGATTACAGCGACGCGGTGCCGCTGGGGCAGTTGTTCAACAACGCGGCGCGGTTTTTAGGCGTCGAACCGCGTGTCTACAAAGGGCCGCGCGTGACGGAGGCGTTCTGGCCGGCGGCGCGCGCGGACGGCGCGGGGAAGTTCGCGTTGCTGCATGTTTATAGCGGCAATCCGATCAAGAATTTGGGCGACGCGGCGTGGGGGGACATCCTGCGTTTGCTGCGGCAGAGCGGCTGGACGCCGCTGTTGGTCGGCGCGGCGGGCGAGCGCGCGGCGTTGGAGGCGTTGAAAGGGGACGGGAGCGGCGAGGTTTGCTGCGGCGATTTGGAGGGGACTTTGGAGGCGTGCCGGCGGGCGCGGGTGGCGATCACGGTGGATTCGTTTGTGGCGCACTTGGTTCTCGCGGCGGGACGGGACCTGATAGTCATCGGGCCGGAGCGGTTGAAACACATTGTGGCGCGGGCGTTGCCGTTGGGGCAGTGCCATTATTTGGCGAAAGAAGGGGATTGCGCCGGGGGCATCCGGCGGGCACTCGAAACGCAAACATAAACCATGAGGGAAAATGCAAGATAAGCGGACAACATCCGAGGAGACGCCGCCCGGCGCGGGGGCGGCGGCGCCGGCGTCCGCGCCTGCCGCGGCTGGGGCGGGCGGGCAGGGCGGAACGATGCCGCGGGTGCCGCCAGTGTTTTCCATGGATTTTCCGCCGCCGCCGGAGCCGACGAAGCGGCAGGAGCAATGCGCGAAAATCGCCTATGTCGCGCTGGCGGTGATGTTGTGGACGGGGTTCGCGAATTTGACGGACGTTCCGGGGCGTTTTTTCCCGTTTCTGGCGGGGCGGTTTCCAAATCAGCCGCTGACGACGTGGCGGATGATGAACCTGCTGTTCATCACGGCTTGTTTCCCGTTTTACCGCTACGCGTTGCGCATCAGGGACGTTCGCTGGTTAGTGGGGGCGCACGTGTTGCTGGTCGGCGGCTTGTGCGCGCGGGCGGTGATATTGCGGGAGAACGTGGTGTTGGAGTTTTCGCAGGCGTTCGCGCTGGCGACGGCGCTGGCGGTGATGCCCGCGGTGGCGGGGCTTTGGTATTACAACCAGCGGCGGGTGATGAAGGCGGTCGCGATGTCCATGTATATCGCGGTGGGCTACCAGTTTTTCCAGCAGGTGACGTATTACGCGACGGGGCGCGGGGAGAAGTGGCCGTTGCTGTTGATTGACACGAGCGTCGTCCACACGGAGATCCACGCGAATTTTTTCCGCATGATCGGCGGTTTTTACGGGGCGTCTGGGTTCATGCACGAGTCGGGGCACCACGCGATTTTCATCGGGCCGCTGGCGATGGTGTTGCTGGCG
The DNA here is from genome assembly GCA_031272375.1 of Opitutaceae bacterium. Taxonomy (GTDB): domain Bacteria; phylum Verrucomicrobiota; class Verrucomicrobiia; order Opitutales; family Opitutaceae; genus JAISTY01. Next base: position 4,340 of record JAISTY010000071.1, read on the forward strand.
GCGTGGCATTGCCGGAGGCTGGCGGGGGAGCGGACGGGGTGGCAGACGGCGATGTTCGGCTGGTCGCTGCTGATGACGCTGGCGATGGGCGGGTTTCTGGAGCTGGCGTTTCTGGGGGCGTGCGTGTGTCTGATGACGGGGAACGTCGCCGGGGTGCTGTCGCGCGCCTACCGGATGCTGATCGGGGCGCTGTTGGTGGCGGGGCTGATATCCATTGTGAAGCCGACGTTTTTGAGCGCGGTGGTGGATCACATTTTCATACGGACGAACGAGACGGTTTCCGGGGACTCGGGGCGTCAGGTTTTCGGCTCGGAAATGATTTGGGAGCAGTTTTGGGAGACGCCGAAGACGGTGATTTTCGGGAAGGGGCTTGGCATGTCGTTGAGCGATCTTGGCGCGAACCCGAACGTGCTCATCGCGCTGACCTACCTGACGCATGGGATTGTGCTGGGGACGCTGGTGTTCGCCTCCTATATCTGGATGATTTTGCGTTTAGTGTTCGTGCACAAGAGGTTCCTGTTTGCGATGCCGATGATCGCGATAGCGTTCCACCTGCCGATGGCTTACGGGACCTACCGGTGGCCCTCGTTCTGGGTGACGACCGCGTTGTGCCTTTGCTACGGGAGCACCTTCGGGATGCGGGGCGTCCGGCTGCCGCCGGGGACGCTGTTGCCGCCGCCTGGGGGAATGCCGCCGGGAGGGATGCCGCCGCCGGGCGGGCCGGTTCCCGCGGGGGCGCCGCCTTTCGAGGGACCGCCAGGGGGCGTTTTTCCGCCGCCGCCGCCGCCTCCTCCACCTCCTCCGCCGCCGAAGCCCGTGCCGCCGTTGCAACGTCCCAGTTTGCGCGGGGGAAGGCCGGGCGCGCTGAAACCGGCGCCGCGCGGAAAGCCGTTGTAATCCTCCGGCTGTTCAAAAACATTTTTCCCACAACCAACCCAAGCACCATGCCCAAAAAAGCGCTCATCACCGGCATCACCGGACAGGACGGCTCCTATCTCGCCGAACTGCTTCTCTCCAAAGGCTACGAAGTCCACGGCGTCATCCGCCGCTCCTCGACGTTCAACACCAGCCGCATAGACCACCTTTACCACGACCCGCACATCAACGGGACGCGGCTCTTCCTGCATTACGGCGACCTCGCCGACTCCGTGCAGATGGTGAAACTCCTTTACTCGTTGCAGCCGGACGAGATCTACAACCTTGGCGCGCAGTCGCACGTCCGCGTCTCCTTTGATGTTCCCGAATACACGGGCGACGTCGTCGGTCTTGGCGCGCAACGCATCCTTGAGGCGATACGGGAGGCCGGGCTCGTCAAAAAAGTCCGCTACTACCAGGCGTCGTCGTCGGAGATGTTCGGCAAGGTGCAGCAGGTGCCGCAGACGGAGACGACGCCGTTCTGGCCGCGCTCGCCCTACAGTTGCGCGAAAGTCTATGCGCACTGGTTGACGGTCAATTACCGCGAGTCCTACAACCTGCACGCGTCCAGCGGGATATTGTTCAACCACGAGTCGCCGCGGCGCGGGGAGACGTTTGTCACGCGCAAGATCACGCGGGCGGCGACGCGCATCAAGCTCGGCCTGCAGAACGAGCTTTTCATGGGCAACCTCGACGCGAAGCGCGACTGGGGCTACGCGAAGGAATACGTCGAGATGATGTGGCTGATGCTGCAGCAGGAGACGCCGGACGACTACGTCATCGCCACGAACGAGACGCACACGGTCAAGGAGTTCATCGAGGAGGCGTTCGGGCTGCTGGGGCTGGACTGGCAAAAGTTCGTCAAATACGACGCGCGCTACGAGCGGCCCGCGGAGGTGGATTTGCTGATTGGCAATCCCGCGAAGGCGAAGGCGAAACTCGGCTGGGAGCCGAAGGTGCGTTTCAAGGAACTCGTGAAAATCATGGTGGACGCCGACCTTGTGCTGGCGGAGCGCGAGGCGCGGCTGAAGAGCCTCGCGTGAGGGCGCCCGCCGCCTCCGCAAAACAACGGCAACGATGAGCGGCACCCCGGCAGTCACCCTTGCGCACCACTGGCTCGTCAGCTTTCGCGGCGGCGAAATCGTCCTTGCCGAGCTTGCGAAACTCTTCCCCGGCGCGCCGATCCACACGCTCGTCGCCACGCGCGGGGCGGAGCGGTTGCGCGCGTTCGACGCCGCGGAAATCCACACAAGCCCCCTGCAACTCCTTCCCGGCGCCACGCGGCACTACCGCAAACTCCTCCCGCTGCACCCCGCCGCCATCGCGCTCGCCCGCCGCCGCTGGCGCGGCGATTTCGCCCTCTCCAGCGACGCCTCCATGATCAAGGCCGTCGTCCCCGAAGGCGTCCCGCACGTCTGCTACTGCCACTCGCCGCCGCGTTACCTCTGGGACATGCGCGACGACTACGCGCGGACCGCCGAAATCGGCGCCGTCGGGCGCCGGGTTTTCAACGCCGCCGCCGGCTATTGCCGCGACTTCGACCGCCGCGCCGCCCGCCACGTCACCCATTTTATCGCCAACTCCGCCTTCGTCCAAAAACGCATCGCCGACTGCTACGGGCGCGACGCCGCCGTCATCCATCCGCCCTGCCACGTCAACGACTTCAACCCCGCCCGTCCGCGCGAGGCCTTTTACCTGCTCGTCTCGCAACTCACGCCCTACAAGCGCGCCGACATCGCCGTCCGCGCCTGCACCCAACTCCGGCGGCGGCTTGTCGTTGTCGGCGTCGGCGCGGAACTCGGGCGGTTGCGGCGGATGGCCGGGCCGACGGTGGAGTTTCGCGACAAGCTGCCGCGCGCCGAGGTGGTGGGTCTTTTCGAGCGGTGCGCGGCGTTTCTCTATCCGCAGGTGGAGGATTTCGGCATCACGGCGGTTGAGGCGCAGGCGGCGGGCGCGCCGGTGATCGCGTTCCGCGCCGGCGGGGCGCTGGAGAGCGTCGTCGAGAACGAGACCGGCTGGTTTTTCGACGGGCAAAACCCGGAGGCGCTCGCCGCCGCCATCGAGCGTTTCGAGGCGGAGGCGCCCGGACGCGACCCCGCGGTGGTGGCGGCGGCTTGCCGGGCGAACGCGGAACGCTTCCGCCCGGAGATTTTCCGCGAGAGGATCGCGTCCTTCCTCGCCGGAAAATTCCCCGGACGCTTCAAGGAGGGCGCGGCATGAGGCGGCGTTGGAAACTCCCCGCGTTGCTGGCGGCGCCGGCACTGCTGTTGCTGGCGGTGGGCGCGCAGGCGTTTTTCCGCGGGGCGCCCGGCGCGGGCGCGGACCTTCCCGCCGACCTGCTGCCCGCCGCCTTTCCCGGCTGGCGCGTCGAGAACCTGCGCTACGCGGAGCGGGCGGACGTGGCGGCGGCCATTGAGGAGAACATCGGCTACCACGATTACGTCTACCGCCGCTACACGCGCGGCGACGTTGAGATTGTCGTGGATCTGACGCACTGGCTGCCGAAGCAGCGGCACTTTCTCGACGTGGGCATGCACGTCCCCGACAACTGCTGGGTCGCGGCGGGGATGCGGCTGGAGAAAAAGGCGGCGCCGCTGACGCTGCGGCTCGCGGACGGGCGCGCGTTGAAGCCGGCGGAGGCGCGGGTGTTCGCGAACGGCGCGAGGGAGTTTTATACGGCCTGCTGGCATCTGATCGGGGAGGGACGCGTTGACTACGCCCGCTACGGGACGGGGCGGACGCTGGCGTTCGTCTGGGACAACCTGCGCTTTTTCCACGACGGGGCGGGCGAGCAGTTTTTCCTGAACCTCAACAGCAACGTCCCGCTGGAGCGGCTGGAACGGGAGCCGCTGTGGAGGGAGATTCTGGAGCGCCTGGCGCGGTTCCTGCCTTTGGCGGAGCCGTGACGCCCCCGTTCGCGCGACGGCCTTTTTTTTCTTTTTCAAAACCCGCGGTCTGGAGCCGCGGGTTTTTTCGCGCCCGGACGGGACGGCGCGGACGTGGCGGCGGCTTGTCGCGGCCTCACCGCCGCAGGTCGTAAAGCGCGTAGCCCGCGAACCAGTTCGGGAGAAAAGGGCAGGGCGTTTTCCAGTCGCCGCGAAGGTGCGCGCGGCGCGCCACGCGGATTTTTTCCCCGGCGCAAAACGCCTCGAAGTCCGCGATGCTGACGGGATTGGCCGGGCGGCTCCCGTGCCAGGGCGTCGTATAGACGGCGTTGAGCGGCTTCCGGCCGGTGACGAGGGCGCCGAGGCGGTTGCGCCAGAAGGCGTGGTTGGCGAAGCCGACCGTGGCGGCCCGCGCGACGCGCAGCGCCTCGCCGATCACCGCGCCGGGATCGGGCACCTCCTCCAGGGTTCGCGAGAAAATCACGCGGTCGAAATGGCCGTCGGGGAAGCTCCGCATGAAGGCGGACATGTCACCCTGGTAGGCCGTCAGGCCGCGTTTCAGGCAGTCCGCGATTTTGTCGAAATCCAGGTCAACGCCGGTGCCCGAGACGCGTTTTGTCTGGCGCAGGAAGTCGAGGAGCACGCCGCGTCCGCAGCCGAGGTCGAGCACGCGCGCGCCCGGCTCGATCCACTCGGCGATGATCTGCATGTCCACGGAACGTTTTTCGCTGCCCTTTGCCATTGCTGGGAAAATTTCGGCGCGACCCTGTCCGCCCGCCGCCGCCCTTGCCAGTTGCAAAAACCAAAAAAAACGCCGTCCGATTTGGTTCTCACGAAGGACACAAAGGGTTTCGCGAAGGTCACAAAGGTCCCAAGCCATTGAACAAAAGATAAGGAGAGGGAGGAAGAGGGGCGTGTTAGGGACAGGTTAAAAGCGTGAGGGGGGCTTGGTTTCACACGAAGACGAACCAAGACGAACCCAAAAGCAGGGGAGCGAATAAGGGACAGGTTAATTAGAGGGCGCCGCATGGGAACAGAGCCTTCCGGCTTGTTTTTTTATATTTTGTTCAACGGGTTGGATGCTTTGCGAGCTTTGTGATGCCCTTGGTGACCTTTGTGCTGAAATGCTGAAACGAAAGGCAGGGGGGCAGTTTCAGCTTTCAGGGGAGGGGAGGGGCGTTTTTTCTGCCGGCGTGATTGAGAAGCTCGCCATCCTCGCTCCCGGACTCATCGGCGCCTCTGTCGCGCGGGCCGCCCGCGCGCGCGGCGCCGCCCGGCACATCACGCTTTGGAGCCGCAAGCCCTCCGCCCGCGCCGCCCTCCGCCGCCAGCCCTGGTGCGACGCCGTCGCCGCCACCCCGCAGGCCGCCGTTGACGGCGCCGACCTCGTCGTTCTCGCCGCGCCGGTTGACGTCATCATCGGGCTTCTTCCGCAAATCGCCCCCGCGCTGAAGCCCGGCGCGCTCGTCACCGATGTCGGCAGCACGAAGCGCGGCATTCTCGCGGCCGCGGCGCGGGCCGTTCGCGGGGCTGTTTTTTTCATCGGCTCGCACCCGATGGCCGGCTCGGAGAAGACCGGCTGGCGCAACGCCACGGAGACGCTTTTTGACAACCGCGCCATTTTCCTGACCCCCCGCAAAAACACGCCGGCGGCGCGGCTTCGCGAGCTGGGGCGCTTCTGGAAAACGCTCGGCGGGCGCGTGTCGGTTGTCACGCCGGAGGCGCACGACCGCATCGTCGCGGCCGTCAGTCATCTGCCGCAGGCGGTGGCGACGGCGCTGGCCGCCACGCTCGCGGCGCAAAACCCCGGCTGGGGGCGTTACGCGGGCAACGGGCTGCGCGACACGACCCGCGTCGCCGCCGGCGATCCCGCGATGTGGCTCCCCATTTTCCGTCACAACCGCGCCGGGATCCTCGGCCAGCTCCGCCGTTTCCGGCGGCAGCTTGACGCGGTGGAGTCCGCCCTCGCCGCCGGCGACGAGGCCGCGCTCCTGAAACTCCTCCGCGCCGGCGGCGGTTTCCGCCGTTCCCTCGACCGGACTCCGCGGAAAACCGCCGCGAAAAAACAACTCCCGCGCCCGCCCGCCCGCCTCGCATGAGCCATCCCGTTTCGCTTCCCATCCAGCCCGTTGTCCGCCCGCCGGACGGCGCCGCCGTCGTCATTCCCGGCTCCAAGTCCATCACGAACCGCGCGCTGTTGCTCGCGGCGCTTTGCGGGGAGCCCGTCATTCTGCGCAACGCCCTTTTCAGCGACGACACGCGCCTGATGGCCGGCGCCCTGCGCGCGCTCGGCTTCACGGTCGGCGAGGACGCGGCCGCGCGCACCCTCGCCGTATCGGGACAAGCCGCCGCCTTTCGCGCCGGCGGGGTTGTGAGGCTTGACGCCGGGCTCGCGGGCACGGCGGCCCGTTTTCTCACCGCCCTGTGCGCCGCGGCGCCGCGCGGCGAATACGTCATAGACGGCACCGAGAAAATGCGGACGCGCCCGATGCGCGGGCTTGTGGAGGCGCTCCGCGGCCTCGGCGCCGACATCACCTGTCCCGGCGCGGAAGGGTTTCTTCCCCTGCGCGTTCGCGCGCGCGGACTCGACGGCGGGGATGTTGCGATCAACGCCTCCGAAAGCTCCCAGCTGCTCTCCGCGCTCCTGATGGTCGCGCCGCTTGCCCGCGGGCGCGTTCGCATCACAACGACCGCGCCGGTGCGGGCGCCCTTTGTGGGGATGACGCTGCGCATGATGCGGCGGTTCGGGCAGGACGTTCCGGAGCCGGCGGCGGCCTCGGACGACAGCATGTTCGGCGAACCCGCGCCCGCCGCGCCCGCTTTTTTTGAAATCGCGCCGGCGCCCTACCGTTTTCCCGTCGGCGACTACGCCGTCGAGCCGGACGCGACCTCGGCGAGTTATTTTTTCGCGTTGCCGCTGGTCACCGGCGGGAGCCTGCGTTTTCCGGGGTTTCCGTCGGAGGACGAGACCCTGCAAGGCGACCTGCGTTTTTTGCGGCTGCTTCGGCACATTGGATTGAAGGCGGAGTTTTCCGGCGGCGGCTTGTCCGTCGGCGCGCCGCGGACGCTCGTGCAAATCAACCGGTCCCGCGCGTATTCGCAAAAGCGCCCCTTCATAGACAGCGATTTTTCCGGGTATTCGGACACGTTTCTGACGCTTGCGGCGCTTACGCCGCTGCTTGGAGGCATCGTGCGCATCGGGGGCATCGCGCACACGCGCCTGCAGGAGACCGACCGTGTGGCCGGGGCCGCGGCCGAGTTGCGCCAATTGGGCCAGCACGTCGTCGAGAGCGGCGGCGCGCTTGAGATACACCCGCGACCGTTGCCCGATGCCGCGACGGTGGCGACCCACGGCGACCACCGGTTCGCGATGGCCTTCGCCATTCTGGGGACGCACGACCGGCGCGGCGACGGACGCCCCTGGCTGACCCTCAAAAACCCCTCCGTTTGCGCCAAAACCTTCCCGGATTTCTTCAACATCCTCGGCGGCCTGATGTGATGCCGCTTTCCAAAACCGACGCTCCTCCACACAAAACCGCGCCATGCCGAAGCCCGCCCGCATCCTTTCCGCCCTGACCGTCCTCGCCCTCGCGACGGCGGCCGCCCACGCTTCTCCGCAGAAACGCAATCTTGTTCAGCGCAACATGATCCGCTCCTCCGCAACGGGTGCGCCCCGTTGGTTCGCCCCTGTTTTCATTGAGGAGCCTCCGGTGGAACTGCCTCTGTTGGAGCCGCTTCCGCCCGTCACCCTCCGGCTCGACCATTTTCCCTATCACGACGACGGCGTTTCCGGCGACAACCCGCCGCCGCACGACCGCGGCGCGCCGCGCATCATCGGCATTCTAAACACGTCTTCCGCAGTTCTTTATGCCAAACCCGAGCGGACCGGCGAGGCGCACCCCATTCTTCCAGGCGAGACCTACACCGGCGCCGTTGACGGCTTTTCCACGCCGGACGGGCGCATTTACAAAGTCGTGGACTGGTTCAACACCCGCATCGAAGTGGGGGACGACGCCGTCAGGCTTTCCGCGCCCCCCGGCCTCAACCGTGTTCTTGGCGGTGGCATCCTGAAGCGGCAGCCCGACGACGGCTGGCGTGAACTTTTCGAGAAAGCGCGTCCCCGGCGGTTGTAGGAGCCGGGGCTTGGTCTCACACGAAGACACGAAGGCACGAAGTTTTTTTCTTTAACCACTAATGAACACTAATTTGGCGCTAATTCAGAAGGAGGGTTTGTCTCACACGAAGACGAACCAAGGCGAACCAAGATTTTTCCATCCACGGATTTTACTGATTTACACAGATTTCCAACACGATCATTTAACCACTAAACCCTCACTAAACAGACCATGATAATTCATGACTAATTCATATTATTCATGTTATCAAACCACCCCCTTCCCTCCCTCTTCCCCGCGCGCTTTGCGCGCCTTTTTAGTGGGATTTTAGTGTGTTTTAGTGGTTAACCAGCTTGGAGAGCCTCTTTGCGTTCTTTGCGTCTTTGCTGTGAAACGGTTTGGATTAGTGTTTGATTAGTGTTTATTAGTGGTTAAACACCAAACAGTTCCATCCGTGAAATCCGTGCCTGTAAATCCGTGGTTGGTTTGGGGGCTTTGTCTCATACGAAGA
>JAISTY010000093.1 GCA_031272375.1 Opitutaceae bacterium
GTGGTTGCCGCTGCGTTGTACGGCGTGGGAGTGGTGGCCGGCGCCCCGGTGGGGGGGGTGGACGGTGGGGCGCCGGTGCCGGGCGGCGATGGCGGCGGCGGGGTGGTGGAGGGCGTGGGGGGCGGACAACCTGCCGCGGAGCCAGCGGTAAAGGACGCCGCGGAAGATGAACTCCTCCGTGAGGGGCGCGACGGCGACGGCGAGCAGGGTGAAGATCGCCTTTTGGGGAAGGTCGGGGGAGTTTTGGAAAAAGAGGATGAGGGACTGCGGAACCGGGGGTGTTTCCGTGAAGGAGAGGAAGTCGGCCCAGAGGCGTCCGGAGAGGGCGACGGGAGGGAGGGCGAGGAGGAAGACGAGGGCGGCGGCGGCGAGGAGGCGGAGGAGGGGAGGGCGCGGGCGGGACGGTTGGTCGAAGGCGTCGCGGAGAATGAGGAGGCGGTTGGCGGCGATGCCGGAGGCGAGGCCGAGCTGGAAGCAGACGGTTGCGAGGAGGAGGCGGTGGGATTCGGGGACGCGGGGGGCGAGGGCGTTGGCGAGGCTGATGAAGAAGCAGGCGGCGAGCATGAAGACGAGGACGGCCTGGAGGAGGCGGATGGGGGTGGCGTCGAGGGGTGCGAGGTTGCGCGAGGCGGCGAGGCGGCGTCCGGCCTTTGAGAAGCAGAGCCAGCCGGCGAGGAGGAAGCCGGAGGCGAGCAGGGAGATTTCGATGGCGACGGCGTTCATGGACGATGGCGGGGCGCGGGCGATTGACGCGCGGAAGCTGGGGGTGTTTTGGGCTTTGGCAAGGCGGCGGGAGCGGGCAGGGTGCGCGCGATGAACGCAGAAACTCCACAAGGCGCCGCCGGTTCGCAGGGCCGTTTGGTGATCCGCACCATCGCGATGCCCTGCGACACGAACGCGCGCGGGGACATTTTCGGGGGGTGGCTGATGTCGCAGTTGGATCTTGGCGGGGCGGTGCTGGCGCAGCAGCTGGCCAACGGGCGGGTGACGACGGTGGCGGTGGAAAAGCTGGACTTCATCGCGCCGGTGAAGGTGGGCGACACGGTGACGTGTTTCGCGCGGTTGCTTTCGCGGGGGCGCACCTCGATGCGGCTGGGGTTGGAGGCGTGGGCGACGCGGCACGGGGAGATCACGACGAAGCAGGTGGCGCGGGGGATTTACATTTACGTGGCGATAGACGCGGAGGGGAGACCGGCGCCGGTGCCGGAGTCGGCGCGGGCGGAGGAAATTTAGGAATTGGAAAAGGGCGGGGCGACCAGTCGCCCCGTCGAAAGCGGCGACAAGTCGCCGCACTCCAAAGAGGGGAAACGGCGGGTGGGGGTTATTTTACGCGGGCGAGGGCGGGGAGGTTTTTTTCGGAGCCGGAGAGGGGGCGGAGGCGGAAGGAGTATTTCGCGGGCATCACGAGGAGGCGGTCCTCGGCGTGGGGAAGGCGGCCCCAGGAGGTGTCGCCGCCGAGGGGGCGTTGGGCGAGGTCGAGGTTGAGGGTGACGGTTTTGCGGTCGGGGAGCTGGTAGGGGTAGAAGTTGTCCTTTTGGGAGGCCCAGGTGAGGTCTTCGGTGGAGTGGTGGAGGGCGTTGACGCTCAATTCGGGTTCGCCGATGGCGAGGAGGCCGCGGCCGTCGGGGTCGGTGAGGGCGATCCAGCGGACGCCGACCTTGTTGCCGGTTTCCTGGGGTTTCATGTAGTCGCGGCAGAATTGAGCGGCGACGGAGCCGTTGTAGAGGCCGACGCGGGCCTGTTGGCGGTCGGAGTAGGTTTCGTGGGGGCCTTTGCCGAGCCAGGTGAGGGTGTCGAAGCCCTCGCGGAGGGTGGTTTGCATGCCGATGCGGGGGATTTCGCCGCCTGATTTTTCGGGGAGGAATTCGACGGAGAGGGAGATGTCGCCGTCGGGGCGGAAGGTCCATGAGGCGTTCCAGGTGGCGTTGATTTTCGGGAGGGAGGCGGAGGTGGCGACGCGGACGGAGCCGTCGGGGAGGCGGGAGGAGGAGAAGCGGGTGACGGCGACTTGTTGGTGGGCGTGGCGGAAGCGGGAGAGGTCGGCGGTGGGGGCGTGTTTGTCGCTGTAGGCGCCTTGTCCGGCCATGCCGGAGCCGCGGTCGTTGTCGGTTGGGGCGCGCCAGAAGTGTGGGGTGAGTGGGGCGGCGAGGAGTTCGGTGGAGGCGTTGATTTTGAGGGAGGCGAGGGCGCCGGTGGCTTTGTCGAGGGAGGCGGAGAAGCGGGAGTTGCGGAGGGTGAGGGCGCCGGGGGAGTCGTCGAGGGAGATGGGGTCGTTGACGGCGGCGGCTTGTCGGGCGGGGGCGTTGACGGGGAGTTTGGCCTGTTCCCAGGCGATTTCGTGGCCGGCGTCGGCCCAGGGGGTTTTGTCGCGGAGGGTGAAGGTAATTTCGAGGAAGTGTTCGGCGCCGGGGGCGGGGTCGAAGGGGGCGATGGGGATTTTGACGAGGCGGGATTGGCGAGGGGGGATGGAGAGGTTTTGGAGTTTGCCGGATTGGAGGGTTTGGCCGTCGGCGGTGAGTTTCCAGGAGGCGTCGAGCCATTCGGCGGTGTCGCGGAAGTCGTGCCAGTTGGTGAGCAGCCAGACGGGGTGGTGGTTGCGTGGGTGGGTGGCGAGGAGGCGCATTTGGACGGGCTGGTAGGTTTTTTTGACCTCGGCGAGGGCGGGGTGGGGGACGCGGTCGGGGGAGACGAGGCCGTTGGCGCAGAAGTTGCCGTCGGAGGGGAATTCGCCGGGGGCGCCGAAGGTGCCGCCGTAGGCGTAGAACCAGCCGAGTTTTGGTTTGAGGGGGAGGGAGCGGGGGTTGGCGAGTTGTTCGATTTTGCGGGAAGGGGGGATCGGGGTGCGGAGGCCCTGGTCCACCCAGTCCCAGATGTAGCCGCCCTGGTAATTTTGGGAGCCGTCGTAGATGGGTTTCCAGAGGGCGGCGAGGCCGCCGTTGCTGTTGCCCATGGCGTGGGAGTATTCGCACATGATGTAGGGTTTGGGGCGTGGGAGGCGGGCGTAGGCGCGGAGGCTGTCGAATTCGGGATACATGGGGCAGACGAAGTCGCTGACGGAGGCGGAGGGGTCGCCCTGGTAGTGGACGGGGCGGGAGGGGTCGCGTTGTTTGGAGAAGTCGTGGACGGCCTGGAAGTTTTGGCCGAAGCCGGCCTCGTTGCCCATGCTCCAGACGACGACGGAAGGGTGGTTTTTGTCGCGTTCGAGCATGCGTTGGAAGCGGTCGAGGTGGGCGGCTTTCCAGGAGGGTGCGTTGGCGAGGGTTTCCTTGCCGTAGCCCATGCCGTGGGATTCGACGTTGGCCTCGTCCACGACGTAGAGGCCGAGTTCGTCGCAGAGGTCATACCATTCGGGGGTGTTGGGGTAGTGGGAGGTGCGGACGGCGTTGATGTTGTTTTGTTTCATGAGGCGGATGTCCTGGAGCATGCGTTCGCGGGAGGGGACGTGGCCGGAGTCGGGGTCGTGCTCGTGGCGGTTGACGCCGCGGATGAGGACGGGTTTGCCGTTGATGAGGAAGCGGCCGTCGCGGGTTTCGGAGGTGCGGAGGCCGATGCGGGCGGGGATGGTTTCGAGGGTGTTGCCGGAGGCGTCGCGGAGGGTGAGGAGGAGTGAGTGGAGGGCGGGGGTTTCGGCGGACCAGAGTTCGGGGTTGGGGATGGAGGCGGAGAGGGTGACGTTTTGGGAGGCGCCTGGGGCGGGGCCGGCGGCGGCTTGTCCGAGGGAAAAGACGCGGCCGGACGGGGAGCGGAGGGTGGCGGTGACGGAGAGGTTGGCGGCGGGTGTTGTGGAGTAATTTTTGATTTCGCAGCGGACGGAGAGGGTGGCGGAGGAGGTGTAGTCGGGGGAGAGGGCGGTGACGGCCTCGAAGTCGCGGATGTGCTGTTTGGGGGCGGCCCAGAGGGTGACGTCGCGGAAGATGCCGCTGAGCCGCCAGAAGTCCTGGTCCTCGAGGTAGGAGCCGTCGTTCCAGCGGAGGACCTCGACGGCGAGGAGGTTGTTTTGGCCGGGGACGAGGAAGTCGGTGAGGCGGAAGGTGGAGGGGGTGCGGGAGTCCTTGTTGAAGCCGAGTTCGCGGCCGTTGAGCCAGGCGGTGAAGTAGGAGTTGACGCCGTGGAAGGTGAGGAAGATTTCGCGGCCGGTCCAGTTGCCGGGGACGGCGAAGGAGCGGCGGTAGGACATGACGGAGTTTTTTTCGCCGGGGACGACGGGCGGGGTTTTGGCGCGCCAGGGGTAGGTGACGTTGGTGTAGATAGGGACGCCGTGGCCCTGGAGTTCGACGTTGGAGGGGACGGGGATGGTTTTCCACGCGGAGTCGTCGAAGGCGGGGAGCCAGAAGCCGGGGACGCGGCCGGTGTCAACGGACTGCGCCCAGTGGAATTTCCAGTCGCCGTTGAGGGAGAGGGCGAAGGGGGAGCGGGCGGCGGAGGCGTCGGTTTCGTTGGCGAAGACGGAGAGGGAGGCGAAGGGGGGTTCCTGTCCGGCGGAGAGCTGGGATTCGTCGGCCCAGCGCGGGCGGTCGGAGGCGTTGAGGAGGGCGGCGGACGCGAGGGCGAGGGCGGCGGGTTTGAGGGAAGGCATGGGCGGGAGGAAGAGTTAAAATTTAAGAGTTAAAACTTAAAAATGGGGCGTTGGGGAAATTGCCGGGCGACGGGGAGCGAATTGTGTGGCGGACGGGGCGGTTGGCGGCAGGTTGTCGGGCGCAAACATGGCACAGACGAAGCGAAAGGAAACGGAGGGGAACGGGGCGGGGCCGCTGGCCGGGCGGCGGGTGGTTGTCACGCGGCCGGCGGGGCAGAACGGCGGGTTGCGGGCGTTGTTGGAAGGGCGCGGGGCGGAGGTGTTGGAGCTGCCGCTCATACGGGTTGTGGCGGCGCCGGATCGGGACGCGGTGGTGGAGGTTTTCGCGGAGCTTGGGAGCTACGACTGGATTGTGTTCACGAGCGCGAACGGGGTGCGGTGTTTTTTCGACATCGCGCTGCGGGCGTTCGAGGACATCCGCGGGCTGGGGTTGCTGCGGTTCGCATGCGTCGGCGGGGCGACGGCGGCGGAGGTGGAGAAGTTCCACATCAAGGTTGAGTGCCGGCCGGAGGTGGCGACGGCGGAGGCGCTGGCGGAGGCGTTGGTGGCGACGGGGAGCCTTGACAGCGCGAAGGTGATTTTGGTGACGGGCAATTTGAACCGTGACGCGCTGGCGCGGCGTCTGGAGGAGGCGCGGGCGATTGTGGACAAGCTGCCGCTTTACCGGACGGAGCGGGTGGACGCGGCGCGGGAGCACGCGGAGGCGCTGGCGGAGTTCCGGCGGCGTGGGGCGGACGCGGTGTTGCTGGCGAGCGCGAGCGCGGCGGAGTCCTACGCGGCGCAGGCCGGGGCGCCGGGGTTTTTCGCGGCGGGCGCGAGGCGGCCGTTGGTGGGGAGCATCGGGGCGGCGACGGGGGGGGCGTTGCGGCGGCTCGGGCTGGCGGTGGATTTCGAGGCGGAGGAGCCGGGGTTGGAGGCGTTGGCGGAGGCGCTCGGGCGAAGGCTTTCGGAGGGGTGAGGAGGCTGTTTTTTGGGATTTTGTCCCACACGAAGCCAAGCCAAGCCGAACCAAGGAGAGCAAGGCAGGGGGCTTCTTTTGGGCGGCGGGTTTTACGGGCCGAGGCGGAAGGCGTAGAAGCCGGGGGGCAGCTTGTCGCCGACGCGGATTTCATGGGCGAGGTGCTCGCGGAAAAAGTCGTCCACCTCGTCGGCGCCGGAGGATTGGGTGACGTCGGGGCCGGAGGCGAGGCCCTCGGAGGTGACGATGCCGAGAAGTTCCATGGGGGCCCATTCTTT
>JAISTY010000138.1 GCA_031272375.1 Opitutaceae bacterium
GGCGGCGTCCAAGCCGAGGTCGGTGGCGAGCTTGTCAATGCGCGCGGTCGGGGAGGCGGTTTTTTTGGCGGGCGCGGCGTCGCCCTCGGCGGCGAACAAGGCGGGCGACCCCAGCAGGGCGAGGGCGCACGAGACAACGATCAGTTTGTGGATTTTCATAAATGTCCTTGGGTTTGGTTGGTTGGTAGGTGGACGGCGGACGAAGACGCGCCGCCCGTGAATCGGTTACAACAAGGTGCCGTCACGGGAACAAAGGCTGGGCGTCCCAGCCGCCGGAGGTGTTTTTGGTGTGCAACACGCGCCGGTGCAGACGGAAGGGCAACTCCTCCCACAGCTCGATGCTTTCCGGTTCCAGGCGGAATCCGCTCCAGTGCGGCGGGCGCGGCACCTTGCCGAGCGGGTGTTTCAAGGCGGTCGCCGCCACGGCCCGCTCCAATTCCGCGTAGGCGCCGAGCGGACGCGACTGCCGCGACGCCCACGCGCCGATTTTGCTCCAATAGGCGCGCGACTCGAAATAGGCGTCGGCCTCGGCGTCGGTCACGGGACGGACCGGGCCGCGGACGCGGACCTGGCGGCCCGGCGGGTTCCAGTAAAAGCACAATTCGGCGAAGGGCTTTGCGCGCAGGTCCAGCCCCTTGGCGCTTTCGAGGTTGGTGTAGAAAACGAAGCCGCGCTCGTCGGCGCCCTTGAGGAGCAACATGCGCGCCCGCGGCAGGCCGGAGGCGTCAACGGTGGAGACGCACATGGCGGTGGGTTCCTTGATGGACGGGTTTTTTTTGGCGTCCTCCAGCCATTGGAGGAAGGTTTTCAGCGGATCGCTCATGGAGGGCGCAAGCTGGCGGGCGGGTTCGTCGAGGCAACGCCAACTTTGGCGGGCGGAGCGGTTGCGGGCGGGTTGTGGCGGGCAAAAGAAAACCTTGCGCCGCGAGACGCGCGCGGCCTTTTTGCGCGCTTCGTTTCCCAAATTCAACCCACCACCCAACAAAGGAAAAAACATGTCGCAGCTCCCCAACTACGTGGCCTCCGCCACGCCCAATCCCGCCGGCAAACGCGCCGGCTGGCTCGCCACCACCGCCGCCGGCAACGCGGGCGTGATGCTCTGGTTTGTCTTCTGGCAAAGCGTTCCCTCCGGGGGCGTTCTTTCGCACGGTCTCTGCACGGCGATCGCCTCGCTCGTCGCGGCGGCGGCGATTTGTTTCGCGTTGTTCTTTTACGTGCCCGCGCGTCTCGGCGCGAAGACCGGCCTGCCGCTCTACATTGTCGGCACCTCCGTCTATGGCGTCCGCGGCGGTTTCTATCTGCCGGGGCTGCTCATGGGCGTGCTCCAATACGGGTGGCTTGCGGTGAACGGCTACTTTTCCTCGCTGCTTCTCACGGCGACCTTCGGCGCGACGCCGAACGGCGCGACCCACCTCGCGGTCGGCGTCGCGTGGACGGTGGTGACGGCGTTCGTGGGGCTTGGCGGCATGAAATACGTCGGGAGGGTCGCCAGTTATCTGCCGATCATTCCGATCGCGGTTCTCGTGCTGTTGCTCGTGAAGACCGTCGGTGGCGTCGGCGCCTTTGATCCGGCGGTGATCGCCAAGCCGGCGGTCTTCGGCGGCGGCGCGTTGAGCGTGTATCATGTGATGATTACCTTTGGCGTCGGCTTCTTCGCGACGCTGGGCGCGGCGGGCTGCGATTTTGGCAGCGGCAACACCGACTCGGCCGGCACGGTTGCCAAGGGCGGCCTTGTGGGTGTTTTCGGCTCGATGGTCGCCACGGGCGTGATCGCGCTGATCGCCATCGCGGGCGCGCTCGGCTCGAAGGATCCCGAACTCGTCAAGGCCGCCGCCGGCGCGAACCCGGCCGATGCGAACTTCCTGAACGTGCTGCTTGGCGGCGGCTTGTTCCCGAAGGTGGTGGCGGTGGCGCTGGTGATCTCGGCGTTTCCCGCGTCGTGCGTGTCGTCGCTGATTGGCGCGAACTCGTTCAAGACGGTGTTTCCGGAAATCAACCCGTTGGTGACCTGCGGCGTGGGCACGGCGGTCGCGCTGGTGCTGGTTGTCACGCAAATCGCGAAGGATGCGGGCATTGTGTTCAACGTCATCGGCGCGTCCTTCGGTCCGGTTGTGGGCGCGATGGTGGCGGAATACTTCCTGACCGGACGCAAATGGGCCGGTCCGCGCGAAGGCTGGAGCCTTGCCGGATGGATTTCGTGGGCGGTGGGCTTTGTGGTCGGCGGCATCACGCCGGCGGTGGCGCTGGTGAATTTCTTCAAGAAGCCCGGCGAGACGCCGTTGGATCTCGGCTTCACAATTCCCGTGCCGCCGGTGACGGCGTTCGTCGTGGGCTTTGTGCTTTACCTCCTGTGCGCGTCGCTGCGCAGCAAGCCCGTCGAGCTGCCGCAACGCATTGACAAGGAATAAGCCGGGGTAAGCCCACCCTGCCCTGCCGACATTTCAGCACAAAGGGCGCGAAGGGTTTCACAAAGGTCTCAAATGTTTAACAGAAGATAAGAAGAGAAATGAAGAGGGGCGTGTCCTGCCGTGGGGCACCGCGTCCGAACAGGGGCTTCCGGTTTGTTCTTCTTATCTTTTGTTCAACGGTTTGGAAACTTTGTGGCCTTCGCGAAACCCTTTGTGGCCTTTGTGTGAACCAGTTCAAGGGGTTGGGGCGGAGGGGAGGGATACTTTTACGCGGAGAAATTGCCGCGGCGCCTCGCCCGCGTTGAGGTTGGAGGTGAAGGTCGCGACGGATACGTTGTCCGGATCCTCCGGCGGGGCGGCGGTTGCAATTGTTTCCCAACTAAAGAGATCGAGCGAGCGTTGGACTTCGTAGAGGAGGTTGGCGCGGGCCGGTTTGAAGGCGATCGAGAGCGTCGTGCCGTCAAAAGCCGTCGCGGGCAGGTGCGCGGTGGAGCCGCCCGTCGGGGGCACCTCGCCGGGAGCACCGGGGATGAATGCGTAGGCAAGAAACTCATCCAGAGAAAGCAGCGCGGGATTCAGCGAAACCTGGTGCAGGGAAAGGTTTATGAAATATTGCCCGACGGAACCGTAGCTCGTGTAGCCCGTCGGCGGGTTGACCTGGGGGTTGCCCGTGCCCGCGGGGCAGACGCTCATGTAATAACTTCCCGCCTGCAAGGTTATGGAGAACGCCGCGCCGGTGTCGTTCGCGGGCGAGGTCTGCGCGGCGGAAAGGATGACGGAGCCGGCGGCGTCGGTGAGGGTGACGTCGAGGTCGGCGTTGCCGCCGCGGGTCGAACCTGTGGAGCGGAACGGGGTGAGTTCGGCGGCGAGCTGGGTTTCGGCGGCGAGGTCAATGCGGTAGCAATGCACGGAGGTTTCGCGGAGGAGGGTGGCGTTGTAGGAGACAGTGCCCTCGTGGGCGCCGCTGTCGGGGGCGAGCACGGTGGCGTTGGCCGGGGCGGAGCCGATGGTTTCGTTGCGGTAGGCGAGTTTGGAGGCGAGGATGGCCATGTCGTCCTCGTTGTTGTTGGCGTTGTAATACCCGCCCTTCGACCACTGGGTGACGTTTTTCCCGTAGGGGGTGCCCATGATGGCGCCCCAGGAAATGGCGCCGCTGCCGTGGCCGGTATAATATTCGGAGCCGGCGGTGCCGTCGTGGTTGAGGTTGAGGGCGTGGCCGAGTTCGTGGGAAGCGGCCTCGGCGATGTTGGCGACGGTGGCAAGCCGGTTGTGATAAATCAGCGATGGGGAGCAGTATTCGTAGGCGTAAATGGGGTTGAAAAAGGTGCCCGCCACCCAGGTGTTGTTCCCGAAATAATCGGTGTAGGAAATGCCGCCCGCGGAGTCCCCGGAAGGCAGGGTGACGCCGTTGGCATCCACGCCGCGGGTGATGAGGGCGCGCCCTGTATAACGGCCCCACGTGGCGGGGATTTCGGTGGTGACGTCCACGTCGAAGGGCGCGTAGTCCTCGGCGACGCGCCCCCAGATTTCGATGATGTTGGCCTGCTCGGTGTCGTTGAACGTGGTCGTGTCGCCGTCAATGTCGTAGGGCAGCGCGTTATAGGAGGAGGACGCGCCTTCCCCGGTGTTCCAGGCTTTGCCGGTGATGACGCCGCCGCCGAAATCGAGGACGAGTTTTTTGGTGGCGCCGGATTTGGAGTGGCGGACGGGCGGGGAGGTGACGGGCACGGAGGCGGCGGCCACTTGCGGGACGGCGGCTTGTGGCGCGGCGTCCGCTGTT
>JAISTY010000170.1 GCA_031272375.1 Opitutaceae bacterium
GGAACGCCGGAACGCCGGAACGCCGGAACGCCGGAACGCCGGAACGCCGGAACGCCGGAACGCCGCGGCTGCAGGGCGTGTATTTGTCAGCGTTTATTGAGGCGCGAAGCATGTGCGAAGAAGGGTTAATGGCGCGGCACGCTGGCGGTGCGCCCACATCTTGCAAGCGGATTTTTTTCATGATTTTTCGCGCCTCTTTTCCTGTCCATCCATCCGCGCGGCGCGCCAGCACCCTTCCCAATGTTATATCCCAAGCAATTTTTGGTGCTGGTGAAATTTTCCCTCCTTGCTACTTTTTCGCCATCATGCCCTCTGAAAAAGCCATCAAGCGTAGCGTTTCTTTTTACCCGGCCGTGCTCAAGGCCGCCGAGGCGAAGGCGGACAAATCTTTTAACGGCAACTTGTCGCGCTACATGCAATCGCTGATTGTGCGCGACACGGAGGACTCGCCGCCGTTGCCGTCGGGGAGGGAGACGGTCATCGAGGAGCTGGCGGCGCAATGGGTGCCGACAATTGCCGACAGCCTTGCGCAGTTGCTTCGCGACCGGGGGGCAAGCGGAGCTGCTGGGGCGCTGTTTGACGCGGCTGCGCGATTATCTGGCGGCGTCGCGGGGTTGCGCGGAGGCGTTTTTGTTGGTGCCGGAGCGGAGGTGTCCGGCGTTTTCGGAGAAGCAGAGGCGTTTGGGCGTGATGAGCGCGCAGGCGGCGAGCGAGACGCTGGCGAGCAGCGCGGAGGCGCTCCGGGGGGAGTTGGAGTCGCTGAAGTTGGGTTGACGGCGGGCGGCGCGGGAGGGGTTTTCCACGGAGAAAGGGAGGGCACGGAAGTGGGGCGCGTGTGAACACGCGCGGCTCGACGGGAACACAAACACGAGGGGCGGGGCGGCGGGCGCGCCCCGTCGAAAACGGCGACAAGTCGCCGCACTCCAAAAAACGGGGGAGGGGCGGCGCGTCGTTGGCGACAAGTCGCCGCACTCTAAAACGGGGAGAAGCAGAACGGGGAGGCGATGCGTGGGCCTGTTTTTCAGGGGACGAAGGACATCCAGTCTTCGTCCAGCGGGTTGCACAGCCTCACGCCCTTGAAACGCCGGCGGGCGGGGTGCCGTTGAAGACGACCGCGCCCGGCGCCGCTCCGGGGAACGTTTCGTGGAAGAACGTGACATGCCTGACAAAATCCGGGGTGAAGGTGGCCGTGGATTTTATCTCCAGAGGTGTCAGTTTCCCGTTTCTGTTGAGGATCAAGTCCGCCTCGCGTCCGTATTTGTCGCGGTAAAAAGTCGGGTATCTCGCCGCGGTTCAGGAGGTGTTTGTAAAGCTCCATGATGACGAAGTTCTCAAACAGGCCGCCGCGCAAGGGGCCGGCGGCGACATCCTCCTTGCGCGCGCATTTCGCGAGGTGCGCGGCGAGGCCGGTGTCGGTGAATGTCTAAATGTAAAGTTGGATTTTCGATTTAGACGTGGGTTGGAGGTTATTTGAGGGTAATGGAATAGGTTTCGAGGGAGGCGGCCTCGAGGCGGGCGAGGGCGGCGATGGCGAGGCGGAGGTTGATGCGGGCCTGGAGTTCGCTGACGCGAGCGGCATAGACGTCCTGCTGGGATTCCTGGACGCGGCGGAAAGTGGAGAGGCCGGCGTCGTAGCGGGCTTTTTCCTGCTCGTATTGTTTTTCGCTCAAGAGGGAGGCGAGGCGTGAGATGCGGAGACTTTCCTTGTTGGTTTCGACGGCGCGGACGGCGGCGCGGACGTTTGCCATGATTTCCTGGTCGAGGCGTTCGAGGCCAAGTTCCTCGCGGCGGAGGTTGGCGGCGGCCTGCCGGGCCTGGGCTTTTTCGGCGCGGAGGCCCCAGGGGAAGCTCAACGTGAGGCCGACGCTCCAGTTGTAGCCGTCGCGCCCCCAGACTTTTGTGATGGAGCGGCCAAAGCCGGACTGGCGGGTGTCGTAGCCGACGGCGGCGTCCACATCGAGGTTTGGGCGGCGTTTATTGAGGGCGTTTTCGCGTTCGATTTTGAGTTGTTGGACGAGGAGTTCGGCGGAGGCGTAATCGGGATAGGCGGCGCGGGCGCGGGCGTAGGAGCGGTTGGTGTCGGTCTGGATTTCGGGGTCGTCGCCGAGGTCAATGTTGCCGAGGATGGAATCGAGTTCGAAGCGGCCGACGAGGGTGAGGAGGAGTTCCTGCTGGTCGCTGACGTTTTTTTCGGCGAGGAGGAGGTCGCGGGTGTCGTTGGCGACGCCGACGCGGGCCTGGAGAACCTCGAGGTCGGTGCCGACGCCGACGTTGCGGCGGGAGGTATTTTCGTCGAGGAGGCGTTTGGAGAGGTCGAGGGAGCTTGCGCGGACGTCGCGCTGGCCGCGGGCGAAGGCGAGGTTGTAGTAGGCGGTTTCGACCTCGTAGATGAGCTGGAGGACGGTGGCCTTGAAGTCGCTGTCGGCGATTTGGGAGCCGAGGCGGGCGATGGCGATGGAGGAGCGGGTGACGTTGGAGCCGAAATTTTTGAGAAGGGGCTGGGAGAAGGAGAGGGCGATGTCGCTGTCATAGACTGGGTTGTAAGGGGTGGTGGCGGGGTCGCGGTCAACGTTGTCAATATTGCCGGAGAGGCGGAAGGTGCCGCCGGAGGCTATTTTCTGGGAGGCGGAGAGGGAGAGGATGGCGGTGGAGGTTTCGTTGCCGGAGCCGGAGCCGTCGGGGGCTTGGGTAGAGGAGTAGGCGACGGAGGCGGAGAGGGAGGGGTCGAAGAGTGCGAGGGCGGACTCGACGGCGTCGCGGGCGTTTTGGACGGTGAGGGTTTGCATTTCGACGCGGAAGTTTTTGGAGACGGCGCGGCTGACGCAGTCGCGGAGGGTGAGAGGGGGCAGGTTGTCGGGGGTTTGGCGGACGACGGGGACGGTGGCGGTGGAGGTGTCGGCCCGGAGGTTCGGGCCGGCGGCCGCGAGGAGGAGAAGGGAGAGGGCAGGGAAGGAGAGGCGGCTCATGGGAGGGCGGGTTATTGTTTTTCAAAATTACCATCGCAAGCGCGTTTTAGGATGGTGAAGCCGTTTTGTTTGGCGGTGGTTTTGGAGAGCGGGGCGGTGAGGCGCGGGAG
>JAISTY010000204.1 GCA_031272375.1 Opitutaceae bacterium
TCGGCGACGACTGCGCCGTCCTCCCACCCTCGCGCCGGCGGCGGCTTGTCACCGTTGACCCCGTCGTCTTCGGCGAGCACTTCGACGACAACCTGCCGCCCGCCGCCGCCGGCGCCAAACTCATGCGCCGCAACTTGAGCGACATCGCCGCCATGGGCGGCCGCCCCTCCGCCGCCGTCGTCTCCCTCGCCCTCGACCCCTCCGTCAAAACCGCCTGGCTCCGTCAATTCTACCGCGGCCTCGCCCAAACCGCCCTCCGCCACGGCGTCCGCGTCGTCGGCGGCGACATCACCCGGCTGCGCGGCGGCCTCGCCGCCTCGCTCACCCTCGTCGGCGAGGCGTCCCCCGCCCGCGTCCTCACCCGCTCCGGCGCCCGCCGCGGCGACCGCCTCTTCGTCACCGGCGAACTCGGCGGCTCCCTCCTCGGCAAACACTGGCGCTTCGAACCGCGCCTCGCGGAGGGCGCCTGGCTCGCCCGACAACCCGCCGTCCGCTCCCTCACGGATGTCAGCGACGGCCTCGCCAAGGATGCCCTCCCCCTCCGCCCCGCCGGCTGCGTCGCCGCCGTGGACCCCGCCCGCGTCCCCGTCAGCGCCGCCGCCCAAAAACTCTCCCGCCGCGACAACCTGCCGCCCCTCGCCCACGCCTTGTGCGACGGCGAGGATTACGAGCTGCTCTTCGCCCTGGACGGACGCGCGGACGCGGCGCGCTTCGAGACCGCCTGGCGCCGCCGCTTCCCGAAACTCCGCCTCTCGCGCGTCGGCGTTTTCGCCGCGCGAACGCCCGCCGGCTTCGTCAACCTGGGAACCTTTCATGGCTACGAACATTTTCGATAAGCTGCGCGCGGGCGCGGAAACCGGCTCCGCCGACGCCTCGCGCGCGCTCGCCGCCGAACTCGCCCGCGCCCTCCCGCCCAACGCCATCCTCGCGCTCCACGGCGACCTCGGCGCCGGCAAAACCCCCTTCGCCCAGGGCCTCGCCCGCGGCCTCGGCATCACCGGCCCCGTCACCAGCCCGACCTTCAACATCCTCACCCAGCACCCCGCCGCGCGCCCCAACACCCCAACCTTCCTGCACCTCGACGCCTACCGCCTGGAAAACGCCTCCGCCCTCGATGGCCTGATGCTTGAGGACTTCATGCTCCCGCCCTTCGTCCTCGTCATCGAGTGGCCGGAAAACATCGCCGCTTGGCTCCCCACGGACGCCCTCCACCTCGACCTCGCCCTCCTCCCCGACGGCCGCCACTCAATCCGCCTGCGTTGAACAGTTTCACTCGACCCGGTGGTCCGCCACAACCCCGTCGCAAAACAGCTTCCCGCCCGCGCGCGACAAGGCACCGCCCGCGGGCATCACCACAAGTTGCATCGTCTGCCGCGGCCCCAGCGTCACGCGGCAGCTTGTCCCGCTGACGTTCGCCGCGACGACTTTGTTGGCGACCGCGTCGTAGAGCGTCACCGCCTCCCCGCCCGTCCCCTCCGGCTCCCGTCCGGGACGACAACCCGCCGCCGCCCGCGCGGGCACAAGCGGAACCGTGACCGTTTTTTCGACGGCGTGCGGGTTGCGCAACAGGCGCGTCGGCCACGCGCGCGCCGGAAAAACCTCCGTGGCGTTGAGGTTCACAAGCAGGACGCCCTCGACGTCGGTGGGCGCGACGAGCGCGCCGAAAACGCCGGCGAAAACCGAGCCGTAAAGCGCGAGGTCGGTGCGCCCCCAGCCGTGGAAAATCGCGTCGCCGCCGGCGAGCGGCGAAAAGGGAAGGCGCGTGTCGGCGTAGGCTTCCTTGAGGTGCAGGGGCGCCGCGCCGCGCGCGTCGAGGCGCAAAAAAACATCGCCGTCCATGCCGGCGTTGAACCAGAGGCGGTTCGCGCCGCCGGCCTTCACGGTCTTGCGGAGCGTCCAGGGGCCGCCGGGGTTCCGCGCGGTGCGCAGCTCCAGCGGATACGGCGCGCGGGGATGTTTGCCGGCATCGAGAATGACCGCGAAGGTGTGCGCGTCGGCGGCGCCGTTTCCCTTGGGAAGAGTGAAACGCCAGATGTGCGAGAACGCGCCGCCGCCTTCGGGAACAAGGGTGAGCGAGAAACGGTCGTGGTCGCCGGGGCGGACCGGTTTCACGGCGGCGGCATGGAGGGTTTTGACGGCTTCGGGACGCGCGCGGACGCGGGCATCCTTGCGAAGCCCTTCGTAGGCGAGGGCGGTTTTCGGGTCGTTTTTCCGCGACCACTCGAACGAGGTCTGGCGCCCGGCGGGCCAGGCGTCCGCGTAAAAATAGCGGGCGTTGGCGGCGGCGTGGAGAAGCCATTTGGCGACGGGTTCGGAGAGGCGGTCGTCGTAGCGCGCGGCGGGGACCGCGAGCGCGGCGGTGAGAAACGTGTTCATCGCGAAGGCGTATTCGTGCCCGGCGTTGGTCGCGCCGATGAGTCCGTGAACCGGCGTGCCGCCCCACGCGGCGTTCAGCATCCCCCAGCGGCGCGGATTGGTGGCGTCGAAGCACCAGTTGAGAAGTTTCGCGGCGTCGTGCGCGGCGCCGGTCTCCGCGTTGGCGCGCGCCGCCGCGTAAGCCCCGTAGGGCAGCAGGATTTCGTAGAGGGGATTGCGCGAAAGCCCGTCGAGATAACGCAGCGCGGCGTCCGCGGCGGCGGCAAACCGCGCGTCCCCCGTCACAACCCCGGCGATGTATTCAAGAAAAGCGACGCCGGCGGCGGCGTCCGGCTCGCGCCATTTGTCGTCGCGGCTCCGCAGCGTGGCGAGGTCGAGGGCGGTGTGGTCGAAATCGGGGCCGTTGGAAAAATCCCCGCCGCAAAGGGCAAGGAGGCCGCCGTGCCAGCGTTCCGCGATGGCGCGCAGCTGGGCGCGGTGCTCCGCGTTGCCGGGATAAAGCGAATGGATTTGGAAAAACAGCAGGCTGGGCAGCAGCTCATACCAGTAGGAGGCGCCGGTGCGCGCGCCGGGGGCGTTGAGATAGAGATCGGTGCCGTCGGCGGAACGGTAGAGCGTCGAAAGCGCCGCGACTTGGTCGCGCCCGCCGCCCGCGCTTTTGTCAACGCCCGCAAGCGTGGCTCCAAGAACGGAACCGAGGACGGTGATGCCGTCGTAGGCCGTCTTGCGCGCCGGCGTCTGCCGGAAATCGCCCGCGTAGGCGGGCAGCGCGATGCCGTCGCGGGCAACGTTGATGTGGGAATCATCCACCCAATAAAGCGCCGGTCCGCCGCCGGGCGCGGGGGCGTTGAAGAGAAGCGCGTCGAGGTCGATGGCCGTCTGCCGCCAGTCGCGCAGCCGGTAATTTTCCGGAAGCCCGTCGGGCAGCGCGTCGAGCGCCGGAACGCCCGCCGCAAGCAGCGCGGGAAACGCGGGGAAAAGCGCGAAAAGGCAAAGGCGGCTGACGGCTTTGGACGGCATTGCGCGAAGAATAACCGGACAAGGACAACACAGTCGTGCGCTTTTGCGCGACGGCGTTTTTGAACGGGAAACAACCCGCTACAAACCCTCTGCCTGTCCCTGATTTCTGTTTCAGCACAAAGGGCGCGAAGGGTTTCGCGGAGGTCGCGAAGGGGGCAATCTTTTGAACGAAGATAAAAAGAACACGCCCCCACATTTTTAACCTGTCCCTAACGCCCCCGCCCTTCGCCGCCCCACAGCGCGCTCTCTCAATTGTTAATTGTTAATTACCAATTGTTAATTGCC
Source organism: Opitutaceae bacterium (assembly GCA_031272375.1). Lineage (GTDB taxonomy): Bacteria > Verrucomicrobiota > Verrucomicrobiia > Opitutales > Opitutaceae > JAISTY01. Next base: position 3,682 of record JAISTY010000204.1, read on the forward strand.
AACATGCGGCGCCACTCGGCGGGAGGTGCTCCTCCTCATTCCTCTTCTTCTCTTCTGTTAAAAAAACTCCGTGCCCTCCGTCCCTCTCCGCGACCTCTGTGTAATAAAAAACGTCCGCTCTTAGCGGTTACCGCAAACTCACCGCCCGCGCGCCGCCAGCCTGAAGGCGACGCGCACTTCGTAGAGCCGCTCCTCCCCGCCGGGATGAAACCGCCAGCGTTGCAAAACCGCCCGCCGCGCCGCCGCGTCCAAATCCTCCCAGCCCGACGAGCTTCCCACCTCCGCCACCACCGCCCGCCCCTCCGCGCACACCCGCACCCGCAAAAACACCTCCCCGTCGCGCCCTTCCCGACGCGCCCGCTCCGGGTAAATCGGCTCCGGCATGAAGCTCGCGTGGGCGCGCCCGTCCGCCAGCCCGCGACCGACCGCCTCGCCCAACCCGCGCGCCAGCGCCGCGCCCGCCTCCGCCAAATCCGCCGCCCCCCAACAACCCGCGCCAACACCCGTCTCCGCCGCCGGCGCGGCGCCCATCCCGGCCGCCGCACCGACCCCTCCGGGCACCTCGAACGCCGGAACAAACGTCGCCGCGTCCAAAACAACCTCCGCCCCCCCGTCCTCCCGTTCCTCCGCCCCGCCGGAGACCGTCCCGCCGGCGGCATCGCGCTCCCCGGCATCCTCCACCGCCGACGAAACGAACAACACCCGCCCGTCTTCCGCCCCTCCGTCTCCCGCCGCCCCGCCGCCGCCTTCCCGACCTGCCCCAAACCCGCCGAAAAACAAAATCCCGTGCAGCCCCCCGGTGATCAAAAACGGCGCCGCAAACCGCCTCGCATACCCGCAAACCCACCCCAAACCCGTCCTTGCCGCCCCCCCCCGCAAACGCCC
>JAISTY010000210.1 GCA_031272375.1 Opitutaceae bacterium
GGACGCGCTGGAAAGCCACGGGCGGCGGTGAGGGCGGGGCGGGGCGGCGGGCAACTCCGCCCTTCCGTTCCGCCGGGCTTCCGGCATTAACCCCCGCGTGATGCGTTTTGTTTTCCATCTGACCGCAAGTCTCGCGCTCCTGTGCGCGGCGGCTTGTCGCGCCGCGGAGATCGCCGCCGCGCCGCCGGCGCCGCCCGCGACCGTTTTCCAGGCGCGGCTGGCCGATTTCTCCGCGGAAAGCCACGCGCGCGAGGTGGAGCTGCTGTTCGCCGCCTTCGAGAAGTCGCGCGGCGGCCCGCTCGTGCCGAGCGCGAAGGGCAAGGTCGGCCTGAAAATCTACACCGACTCCGGCCCCGGCCTCGCCACGCCGGTTCCGCTCGCGCTGGCCGTCATCCGCGCGCTGGAGCGGCGCGGCTGGGCGAGGGAGGACATTTTCCTGGTCGGGTTGAGCCAGCGGCAGCTCCGGCTTTCCGGCTATCTCGGCTCGCATTCGCTCGGCCCGTCGCCCTTTGAGGGGCACAAAATCTACGTCCTCGAGTCGGGGCGCTATTTCGATCCGGTCTGGTTTTACGACAACCCGCTGCCGTCGCGCTTCGACCCCATCCATGTTCCGCGGCAGGCGGCGGCCTTCGGGGAGAACCACACCGGCGGTCTGCGCGACGAGGACCGGAAAAGTTTCCTGGCGACGCCGCTTTTCGTGGACACGGACTTTTGGATCAACCTGCCCGCCTACAGCGACCACCCGATGCTCGGCGTGAACGGCGCCCTGGCCAACGCGACCCTCTGGAACGCCTCCAACACCTCGCGCTTCTTCAACAGCCTCGCGAACGCCTCCGCCGCCGTCGCCGAGATGGCGGCGATACCGGAGCTGCGGCGGACAATGCTGTTCACCCTCGCGAGCCTTGAGCGCTACCAATTCATCGGCGGACCCCAGTTCAACTCCTACTACACCATCTCGGAGCCGATCCTCTGGCTTTCCAACGACCCGGTGATCCTCGACGCGCTCATGCTCCGCCGCATCAACGCCCACCGCGGGCTGAACCGCTTCAAGCCGGTCTCCGGCGACATCCGCGCGCTGGAGTTCGCGGCGGCCCTTGGCGTCGGCAGCCGCGACACGGACGCGGCGACCCTCCGCGACGTTGACAGCCTGCCGCCGCCCCAGCCTTGAGGCCCGCCCTCCGGCGCCGTCCCGCGACATGAAAATCCGCCTCATCCTCAACCCGAAATCAGGACGCTCCCGGAGGGGCGACGTCGCCGCGCGCGTCCGCGCCTTCATTGGGAAAAACAACCTCGACGCGCGCCTTGTCGCGACGCGCGGGCCGGGCGACGCCACCGTGCTCGCGCGGGAGGCGGTCGCGGAAGGCTGCGGTCTTGTGGCGGCGATTGGCGGCGACGGCACCGTGAACGAGGTCGCCGCCGCGCTCGTCAACACGCCGGTTGTCCTGGGCATTGTGCCGCGGGGGTCGGGCGACGGGCTTGTGCGGCACCTTGGCATTCCGCGGGAGACGGGGGCGGCGCTTGAAAACCTCCTGACGGGCGGGACGCGGGTGATTGACAGCGGCACGGCGGACGGGGCGCCGTTTTTCAACGTGATGGGCGCGGGGTTCGACGCGGTTGTCAGCCATGCCTTCGCGAGGGGAGGGCGGCGCGGGCTGGCCGGTTATGCCGGCGCGGTTCTGGGCAACCTGCGCGGGCACCGCGGGGCGGCTGTGCGCGTGGAGGTGGACGGCGCGGAGGTGTTGGAGGAAAAGGAGGCGTTCATTGTGTCCGTCGCGAATTCCGCCCAATACGGCAACGGGGCCGTCATCGCGCCCGGCGCGGAGGTGGACGACGGGCGGCTCGACCTGGTGATTGTCCGGCGGGCGCCGTGGTGGAGGCTGTTGGGCGCGGGGCTGCGCCTGATGACGGGGCGGCTGGCGGCGTCGCGGGACGTTGTGTTTCGGACGGGCGGGCGGTTTGTCATCGGGTTGGTCGGGCAACAGGAGACGCGGATTCATCTCGACGGGGAGGCGCGGATGGCCGGCGGGCGCGTGGAGGTGGCGGTCCTGCCGCGCAGCCTCCGCGTCCGCGTGCCGCGCGGGGAGGCAAATACCCTTTCCAAAGTGAGTATGATAGCGCCCCGGAAAAGAAAACCCTCCCCACAAAGTTTTTAACCACCCCGGATTTCGCGGATTAAAACGGAGGACACGGATTTCCAATCCGTTTATTATAATATGTTTCCATCCGTGGAAATCCGTGAAATCTATGGTTGGGTTTGGAAATACCGGGCGGCATTCCTTTTTGGCCGTCAGGTTTTGCGGCGGGCGTGCCGCGCTCAAGTGTGTTTTCACAACCCAAACCGCCGCCGCCACGCGCTTTCCCGGCGCGCGGACGGGCCTTCAAAATAATCGCTTTTGTTAAAAATAAGCCCTGTTTGGCTATTCCAACGGCGGCGCGATTTCCGTAAGATGCCCGCGTCATGAACGCCCGCTTCCTCCCGCTTCTCCTCGCCGCGCTCCTCCCAGCAGCGCTTCATGCCGCCGACGGCTTCACCCCGCTCTTCAACGGCAAAAACCTCGACGGCTGGACCGGCAAAACCGACGCCGTCGCCATCGTGGACGGCGCCCTTGTCTGGCAGCCCAAAAAAGGCGGCACGCTTTACACCGCCGCCGAATACGCCGACTTCGTTCTCCGCTTCGAGTTCCGCCTCCCTCCCGGCAACCCCGGCAACAACGGCGTCGCCATCCGCTACCCCGGCAAGGGCGACCCCGCCTACTCCGGCATGTGCGAATGCCAGATCATCAGCGACGACTACGAGAAAATCACCAAACGCAAACTCGACCCCCGCCAGGCCCACGGCTCCGCCTACGGCATGGTCGCCGCCAAACGCGGCCTCCAAAAACCCGCCGGCGAATGGAACACCGAGGAAATCACCGTCCGCGGCAGCTCCCTCAAGGTCGTCCTCAACGGCTCCGTCATCCTCGACGCCGACCTCGCGGACGTCACCGATTACATGGCCAACCGCCCCCACCCCGGCAAAAACCTCAAACGCGGCCACGTCGGCTTCGCCGGCCACAACGACCCCGTCGCCTTCCGCAACATCTCCATCAAACCGCTCGACTGAAACCGCCCGCCCTCCCCGCAATGAACTCCGCTCCGCGCGCCTCCCTCAAAACCGCCGCCCCCGCCGCGCGGCGCCTCCTTTGCCTCCTCGCCCTCCTCCCCGCCCTCCTCCCCGCCCTCCTCCCCGCCGCCGAACCCAACTCCGTCTGGTCCGTCGCCTGCAAGGACGTCGTCGGCGACTGGGACGACAAAACCGGCACCATGGGCGCCGTCTGGCATTCCGCTCCGCGCGGCCAGGTCTTCAACAACCCCGTCCCCGGCTCCTGGGGGGCCCGCATCAACCCCGTCAACGTCACCAACAACGCCGTCATCACCATCCGCCGCGACGTCTCCCCCGAAAAACTCGGTCTCAAGGGCGGCACCATCAACACCATCCAGATCGGCGACAACTTTTACTCCAACGCCACCTATTTCTCCGGCAACGGCACCCTCATCATCACCTCCGGCGGCAAACTCGACACCACCCCCGCCCTCAACGCCCTCCAATACCTCAACGCCGCCCACATCAGCATCCCCACCTGGAACCGCGCCCGCGGCGGCTCACGCGGCCACTTCATCGTCGAGGGCAACGGCATCTTCAACGGCGGCGCCACCTGGATCGGCCGCATCCAGGTCCCCTTCAGCCCCAAGGAAATCGCCGCCCTCCCCGTCAACAAACGCTCCGTCTCCGGCGAACTCACCCTCCGCGACCAAGCCACCTACCTCGGCGGCCCCTTCTGGCTCGGCGTCGCCCCCTCCGTCCTCGACCAGTTCCACTCCGCCGGCGCCAACCCCGACGCCGACATCACCGGCACCCTCAACCTCATCGGCTCCAAACTCACCGTCGGCATCAGCGACGTCGGCCGCGACCTCAACGACGACGAAAAATACGCCGTCTATCACTTCAACAGCTCCGGCGTCATCAACTTCGTCGCCGACAAGGACGGCCTCTCCACCCTCGACCTCTTCTCCAACGCCGGCCCCCGTCAGAAACTCTCCATCGGCTCCCCCGACACCGCCCGCAATCGCGCCTTCCGCATCAACGTTGACCTTTCCGCCCTCGACTTCCCCGCCGCCCTCGCCAAAGGCCCCGCCGTCTATGACCTCATAAAAGTCCGCGGCTTCGCCACCCCGACGACCTTTGAAACCCCCGGCGCCGTCACCTTCAATGTCCGCGGCTACGACACCGCCCGCTACGCCGTCAAACTCGTCCAACTCAAGGAAGGCCGCGCCCACACCCTCAAACTCATCCTCTCCAACAAAACCAACTGACACCCGAAGAACCCGGACCATTACACGGAAATCACAGAGTTTCCCGCAAAGAACACAGAGCCGCAAACCACAGAACAGAAATTAAAAAGGGGAAAATTTAATCATGCCTCCCAACCTTGAAATCCGTGCGCCAATCTTGAAATCCCCTGATAAAAAACTTCCTTCCACCCTCTCCGTGTCCTCCCTCCATTTCTCCGTGACCTCTGTGTAATAAAAACCTCCCTCTCCCTCCCTCTCCCTCCCTCTCCCTCTCCCTCTCCCATGCCACACCAACCTCCCTTCCTCCCCGCACAAAACCGCCGCGACTTCCTCAAACCCCTCGGCCTCGTCACCGCCGCCCCCTTCGTCACGCGCGGCCTCATGGCCGCCCAGGCCAAATCCACCAAACTCCGCCACGCCGCCGTCGGCGTCGGCGGCATGGGCTGGCGCGACCTCACCCAAATCGCCGACTGCCCAGGCGTTGAAATCGCCGCCCTCTGCGACGTTGACGCCGCCCGCCTCGCCAAAGCCGCCGCC
>JAISTY010000217.1 GCA_031272375.1 Opitutaceae bacterium
GCCCTCCAGGATCGCCGGCTTCGTGGCGACAAGCTCGGTGGCGATGCGGTCCCATTCCGATTCGGGAAACGCGAAGGGGTCGCTGGTGAGGTTGAGATAGACGGTGCCGTTGTTGTAGCGGTTGGGGAAGGGCTGGTCCTCGTAGGGGCAGAGGTTGGAGGAGCACGCCACGGGCGCGAGGACGCACTTGCGGCAGCTTGTCCCGGCGAACGGCGCCAGCAATGGATGCGCGAGGAAGGCGCGGCGCGTCTGCGCGTCCCACCAGCCGCGCTCCATGATGACCGTCATCGGGCCGGCGGTCGTTCCGGAGGTGGATTCGTATTCGTAATCCCCCGACGCCAACCCGCGCTCGACGGCCGCGTAGTCGTGGAAAAACGCCGTGTGTCCGAGCGCGGTGATCCCGCCTTTGTCGAGCGGCGGCAGCGCCGCGTAGTCGCCCCAGGTCAGCGGCGACTTGCCGGGCAGCGGACGCCGCCGCGCATAGACGGGGGAGAGCCGGTAAATGGCGCGGATCTCCTCCTCGAGCGGCGCGGGCAGCGGGTCGCCCGCGGCCGGGCTGGAGGGAAGGGTGCTCATCCGGAAAGGGCCTTTATTTGCCGAACTCCGCGACGAGCCGTGTGACGGTCGCCTTGGCGTCGCCGTAAAGCATCCGCGTGTTGGGCATCAGGAAGAGTTCGTTCTCGATGCCGGAAAAGCCCGCCCCGCGCCCGCGTTTGAGGACGAAAACCGTCCGCGCCTCGTGCGCGCGGATGATCGGCATCCCGTAGATCGGCGAGCCTTTGTCCGTCGCCGCGGCGGGGTTCACGACGTCGTTCGCCCCGATGACAATCGCCACGTCCGTCATCGGCAGCGCCGGGTTCACGGCGTCCATCTCGCACAGCTGCTCGTAGGGGACGTCGGCCTCGGCGAGGAGGACGTTCATGTGGCCGGGCATGCGGCCCGCGACGGGGTGGATGGCGTATTTCACCTCGGCGCCGTTGGCCTCCAGTTTCTCCCCCAGCTCGCGGACGGCGTGCTGCGCCTGCGCGACCGCCATGCCGTAGCCGGGGATGATGACGACGCTGCGCGCCGCCTCGAGGACGAGGAAGGCGTCCTCCACGCTGGCGGCCTTCGGCTCGCCGGAGAGCCGTCCGGCGGCGGAGGCGCCGCCGCCCGCCGCGCCGAAGCCGCCGAAGAGCAGGTTGCCGACGCTCCGGTTCATCGCCTTGCACATGATGACCGTCAAAATCACCCCCGACGCGCCGACAAGGCAGCCGGAGACGATGAGGACGTTGTTGCGCAGGATGAAGCCGGTGGAGGCCGCCGCCATGCCGGAGAGGCTGTTCAGCAGGGAGATCACGACGGGCATGTCGCCGCCCCCGATGGGCAGCACCGCCGTGACGCCGAGCAGGAGCGAAAGGGCGAGCGCGGTGTAGAAGACGGCCGGGCGCGCCCCGTCCAGCGGGGAGCAGAAGAGAATCAGCGAGGCCGCCAGCGCGAGCGCGAGGGCGGCGTTGGCAAGGTGCCGTCCCTTGAACAGCACCGGGCGTCCGCCGAGGCGCCCGCTCAACTTTCCCCACGCCAGCATCGAGCCGCTGAACGTCACGCCGCCGATGACAATGGTCGCCATCACGGGGACGCCCGCCGCCACCGAGAGGTCGCGGCTGATCGCCGAGGTCAGGTCCTTCGAGTATTCCGCCCACGCCACGAGGAACGAGGCCAGGCCGCCGAAGCCGTTGAGCAACGCCACCAGCTCGGGCATCCCCGTCATTTTCACGCGGGCGGCGAAAACCGCCCCGATGACCGCGCCGAGCGCCAGCGCGCTCCCCAGCAGAAGATAGCCGCCGGCGCCCTTGTCCGTGATCACGCGGTCAAAGAGCACGGCGACGACCGCGACAAGCATCCCGATTGAGGACAACAAGTTGCCGCGCCGCGCCGTCGCCGCCTTTCCGAGCAGCTTGATGCCGAGGATGAAGAGCGCGCACGCCACGATGTAGGCGAGGTTGATCGCCTCCGCGCGAAAGCCGTCCGCCACCGCGAAAAGCGCCGCGCCGCTCATGACTTGCCCTCCTTCTTTTGGAACATGCCGAGCATGCGGTCGGTGACGATGTAGCCGCCGACGACATTGACCATCGCCAGCACGACGGCGGCGAAGCCGAGCGCCATGCCGAGGCGCGTGTGCCCCCAGTGTTCCGCGCAGGCCAGCAGCGCGCCGACCACCGTGATGCCCGAAATCGCGTTGGAACCCGACATGAGCGGGGTGTGCAGCTGCGAGGGCACCTTGGAAATCAGCTCGAAGCCGAGAAAGCCCGCGAGCGTGAAGACAAAAACCAGCATCACCATGTTATCCATAAAAGTTCCTTTCCCGTGGGAAAAGCCGCGCAGTCAAGCCCGCCCGCCGGACGCCGCAACCTTCAAAACCGCGGCGACCAAAAGACACGCCGCACCTTTCCAAAGCCGCCACGGATTTCAGGATGGAAACGTTTTATTATTAACCACTAATAAACACTCATCAAACACTAATCCGAACCGGATTAACCGCAAAGAACGCATAGAACTCAAAAAAGAATAATGAGTTAAACGTCCGGCGTTTCCCGGGAAAAATTTTGCAAAGCCCCTTCCGAATTAGTGTCAAATTAGTGATTATTAGTGGTTAATAAAAAAAATGTGTGGGACAAGAG
>JAISTY010000184.1 GCA_031272375.1 Opitutaceae bacterium
GGGGGGGGGGGGGGGGGGCGGCCTCCTTCCCCGGGGGGGGGCCCCCCCCGGCGCGGGGGCGGGCCCCGGGGGCCCCCCCGCCGCGCCACTCGCACACGGCGGGGACGCCGTCGCGTTCGAGAAGCTCGATGACAACGTCGGCGAGGGTGTCGGCGGCGGTGGGGTGGAGCAGGGGGGCGGCGGGCAGCGCGGGGACGCCGCCGGACGCCCATTCCGCGAGGAGGCGCTCGTGAAAGCCAATGTCGCCGCGCGGCGAGTCTCCGGCGGGCCGGCCGTGGCGGATCCGCACGGCGCCGGGGACGCCCGGCGGGGGCGGGGCGGGGCGGGGCGGAAATTCCCATTCGCATTCGAGGAGGACGAGGCGGGCGGAAAGGTGGCGGGCGATGGCGGCGAGGCGCGCGGCGGCGGCGGGCGCGGGGGCGCGGCAGGCGACGATGGCGTCGGGGAACGCGTCGAGGAGCGGGCGCGCCGGATCGTCCCCGGCGGGGAAGGCGGCGGTCGCGTGGCCGCGCCGCGCGGCGGCGGACGCGAGGGCGGGCGCGAGGAGGCCGTCGGGGTCGGGAAGGCAGACGAGCATGGCGCGGACTAACGTGATTTCGGTCGCCACCCGTCGAGTTAATTCGACCATGCGCCGCGATGGAAACGGTTGTGAATCTTTGCGGGCTGACGCGGGCGGAGATCGGCGCCCTGCTGCGCTCCTGGGGCGAAAGCGAGGCGCACGCGGCCCGCCTCTGGCGGCGCCTGCATTGGGAGAACGCCGGCGGTTTCCAAGGATTGGCGGGGCTGCCGCGGCGCCTCCTGGCGCGGCTGGAAACGGAGACCGCCTGCGGGCGTCCGGCGGTGGAGCGCGAGACGGTGTCGGCGGACGGGTTCACGCGGAAGTTCCTGCTGCGGCTGGCGGACGGCGCGCGCGTCGAGGTGGTGCTGATGCGGCACACGGGGCGCGTGACGGCCTGCGTGAGCAGCCAGGCGGGCTGCGCGATGGGCTGCGTTTTCTGCGCGACGGGGCGGCTGGGGTTCCGGCGGCAGCTTTCCGCGGCGGAAATCGTCTCGCAGGTCCTGCTTGTGGACGCGGCGGCCCGCGGGACGGCGTCGGGCGCGCCGCTGGCGAGGCCCGGAGGCGCGTCGCCCCACGAGCGCCACGAGCGGGTGCGCAACGTTGTTTTCATGGGCATGGGCGAGCCGCTCAACAATTACGGCGCGGTGATGCGGGCCGTTGACATCCTGCGGGACAACGCCGGCCTGGCCGTCGGGGCGTCGCGGATTTGCGTGAGCACGGTCGGGGTTGTTCCGGGCATCCGGCGGATGGCGGACGAGGGGCGGCCCGCGAGCCTGGCGGTCTCCCTGCACGGGGCGACGCAGGCGGCGCGGGCGGCGCTGGCGCCGGCGGCGGCGCGCGCGTGGCCGCTGGACGCGCTGATGGACGCCTGCCGGCATTACGCGCGGACGACGGGGCGGCGGATTTTTTTTGAGTGGACGCTGATTGACGGGGTGAACGACACGGAGGAACAGGCGCGGGCGCTCGGCGGCTTGTTGCGCGGGATCCCGGCGCAGGTGAACCTGATCCCGCTGAATCCGGCGGCGGGGTTTGACGGGCGCGCGTCGCGGGGCGTGGCGGCGCGGCGGTTCCGGGAACTTCTGGCGGAGGCCGGCGTGCCGAGCACCGTCCGCCAGCCGCGGGGCGGCGACATAGCGGCGGGCTGCGGGCAGCTGGCGGGCGGCGGCTTGTGAGGCCGCGTCCGCGTTTCAAAACAACCGTCTTGGCGTCCCTGGCGCCTTGGCTGTTCAAAAATCAATCGCATTACCGGCTCAAAACAACTCGCCCTGTTCGCCCGCCGCGCCGCCGCGCGCGCCGTCTTCGAGGAAGGGGGCGTTGCGTTTCAGCCAGTCGTCGAGGCGGGCGGTGTAATGGGCGGTGTCATACGGCAGCTTGTCCGGGTCGAACGCCTCCAGCGGGCGGGCGCGCCGCCAGTCGGGGAGGCGTCCGTCGCCCGCGGCGATGAAGTAGCGGACGCGTTCGCCCGCCGCGGGGCGCGGGCGCATCAGCAGGGCGGCCTCCGCCGCCGCGCGCCGCGGTTTCCCGCCGGCGGCGACGAAGGCCTCGTAGGCCTCCGGCCCCATTCCCAGCGTCTCCGACTTCGCCAGTTCCGCGACGGGGAGGCGCGCGGCGGCGATGTCGCGCCGCAGGCTTTCCGCCAGCGCCAGGGGCGGTTCCGCCGGCGCGCCCAGCAGGGAGCGGACAAGGGCGTCCGTCAGCCGTTTCAGGAACGGCTCCGTCCCCCGCGAGCGCAGGGCGCTGCCGCGCACGGTGATTTTCGAGCCGGCGCGCAGGGCGTAGTTTTTCGCCTTGTGGCAGAACATCGCGTCGTAGCGTCCGTCGAACTCCAGGCCGATGCCGTCGGGCAGGATGGCGGCGGCTTTTCCGAGCAGTTTTTCCGGTTCCGGGAAGAAGGTTTCGGAGGAGACATAGAGGCCGTCGGTGTCGGCCTCGATGAGGCGGCAGCCGAGGCGTTCGAATTCGTCCATCAGGCGGCGGAGGAGTTCGCGGCCCTCGCGCGTGACTTCCGCGGCGAGGGCGCCGTCGCCGAAGCGGGCGCCGGGGAAGGCGAGGTAGCCGTAGAAGGAGTTGATGAGGATTTTGAAGGCGGCTTGCCGCGCGCCGTATTCCCGGCGTTTTTCGGGGTCCGGCTCCGTCCGCGCCCGTTGTTTGCATTCCAGGCGGTAATCCCGCAGGCGGCGCAGAAGGCCGGTGAAGACGCCG
>JAISTY010000185.1 GCA_031272375.1 Opitutaceae bacterium
AAGCCCATTTTCTCCCCGCGTTTTCTCCACGCGCGCGGCGCCCTTCCGGCTGCGGCGGATCTTTTGCCTTGAACGAATTACAACGGCGGGCGTAAGCACGCCGCGCCATGATGCCCCCGAAAATCCTTTGCGCCGCCCTCCTCTGTCTTGCGTTCCCCTTCATCGCAAAACCCGCGCTGGCCGCGTCCCCCCAAAAGCCCGCCTCCAACTTCATCGAGCTGCCGGCGGCGGGCGGCGGCAGCTTGCGGCTCACCGGCGTCTGGGATGCCTGGCCCGCCGGCTTCTGGGCCTCGGACACCTCCGGCGAAACCGCCTTCCACCCGTGGGGGGATGTGGACGCCGCCGCGCTCGACGCCGCCCGTCCGGAACTGCTCAAGGCCATGCTGTCCGCCCGGCAGAACCAGTGGGACGAACCACTGAACCTCGGCGTTTTCCAAAACATCCTCACGCCGCTTCAGGTGGCGCGGCTCGTGAAAACCGCCCTCTGCTCGCCGCTCAAATGGACCCTACCGCCAAAGCAGCTCCCGCGCTTGAAGGAGGAAATCGCCGCGCTCGGCTCCTTTGATTTTCCGGCGGAATTCGTCCGCCGCGCGCCGCTCCAATCCGCGAAAAAAAACTCCGCGAAAAAGAAGCCCTCCGGGACGGAACAAGCCGCCGCCGCCGGAAAAACGCGCGCCGAGAAAACGCCCGCCGCCGGGAAAAACACCAAGGCGAAGGACGCCGCCGCGACGCGCCCGAAACGCGACCCTAACGCCGCCGCCGGCGTCATCGGCCTGCTGCTTTACGCCTCCTTCGGCGACGCGGAAAAGGCGGCCGTCCGCTCCGCGCTTGAGCGCAACGCGGACGAAGTCGCCGGGCTAGCCTCCCTGCTCCGCCGAACGGCGGCGTCCGCCAGGTCCTATCCGCGTGGCGAGCTTCAGCGCGCCGCCGCGGAACTCTCCCGCCTGCGCGCGCTCGCCGCGCGGGACAACCCGCCGGACGCCGCGCCCGCATGGACGTCCGGAAGCCTCGACAACCTCGACCAGGTCGCGCTCCTCGCCGCGACGAACGCCTTTGCCGCAAGCCTTGAGGCCGCGCAAAAGGACGTGGCCATGACCCGCCGCGCCCTTGACGACCTGAAAACCCTGCTGCGCGTGCTCGACAGGCCGGTTTTCCGGCGCTGACACGCGCCCTCCGCGAGGCGCCAAAAAAAAGCCGCCGGTCCGGAAGCGGACGCGGCGGCTTGTCGCGGACAGGTGTTTATTTGGCCGCGGCCGCGGCGGTGATGAGTTCGAGGAAGCTGCGGGCCTCAAGGCTCGCGCCGCCAATCAAGCCGCCGTCAATGTCGGGCTGCGCCAGCAATTCGGGGGCGTTGGAGGGCTTCATGGAGCCGCCGTAGAGGATGCGGATTTTGCCGGCGACGCTTTCGCCGAAAAGCCTGACGAGGAGGCCGCGGATGAAGGCGTGAACCTCCTGCGCCTGCGCGGTCGTGGCGACCTTGCCGGTGCCGATGGCCCAGACGGGTTCGTAGGCGATGACGAGTTGCGCGGCCTGCTCCTTCGTCACGCCGTCGAGACCGGCCTCGATCTGCGTCTGGACGACCTTGAGGGTCTGGTTGCCCTCGCGCTCGGCGAGGGTCTCGCCGACGCAAAGGATGGGGCGCAGCTCGGCCTTCAACGCGGCGAGGGTCTTTTTGTTGATGAAGGCGTCCGTCTCGCCGAAGTAGGTGCGGCGCTCGCTGTGGCCGAGGATGACGTGCGTGGCGTGCAGGGCGCGGAGCATCTCGGCGGAAATCTCGCCGGTGTAGGCGCCGCTTTTCTCCGGGTGCATGTTCTGCGCGCCGAGGCGGATCTCCGCCCCTTCGAGTTTGGCCGCGACACCCTCAAGGGCGGTGAAAGGCGGGCAGACAACGACCTCGACGTCGGTCTGCTTGCCGGCCACGGCGACAAGCTCCGCGACGAGCGCGACGGCCTCGGCGGAGTTTTTGTTCATCTTCCAGTTTCCTGCGATCAGTTTTTTACGGGACATGATTTATATCTTGTTTTGTTGTTAATAATTACAGTTTCGACACAGAAGTTTTCAGCTTTCCAGGAATGCGACGCCGGGGAGGACTTTGCCCTCCAGGAACTCCAGGCTGGCGCCGCCGCCGGTGCTGCAATGGGTGACGACCTTCGCGACGCCGAATTTCTTCGCCGCCGTCGCGGTGTCGCCGCCGCCGACAACCGTCACGGCGCCCTTGGCGGTCGCCTCGGCGATGGCCTCGGCCTGCGCCGCGGTGCCCTTGGCGAAGGCGTCGAACTCGAACACGCCCGCGGGTCCGTTCCAGACGATGGTTTTGCTGCCCAGAATCGCCTCGCGGAAGAGCGCGATGGACTTTTCGCCGATGTCGAGGCCCATCCAGCCGTCGGGGATGCCGGTCGTGTCGTCGGCGGTTTTCACCGCGGCGTCGGCGGCGAACTTGTCCGCGATAATGTAGTCAACCGGCAGTATCAGGCGCACGCCGCGCGCCTTCGCCTTTTCAACGAGCGCGGGGACGAGCTTGGCGCCCTCGGCGTCGAAGAGACTGTTGCCGATGGCGAGGTTGTTGAGTATCTTCTTGAACGTGAACGCCATGCCGCCTCCGATGAGGATGGCGTCGGCTTTTTCGATGAGGTTGTTGATGAGGGGGATTTTGTCCGCGATTTTCGCGCCGCCGAGGATGGCGAGGAGCGGGCGTTGCGGGTTGTCGAGGACTTTGGCGAAGGCGGCCAGCTCGGCCTCCATCAGGAAACCGGCGGCCTTTTGCGGCAGGTTGACGCCGACCATCGAGGAATGCGCGCGGTGCGCGGTGCCGAAGGCGTCGTTGACATACACGTCGCCGAGTTTCGCGAGGCTCGCGCGGAACGCCTCCACAGCTGCCTTGTCCGCAACGACTTTGGTTTCCGTGCCGTCGGCGTTTTTGATCTTGGCCTTGCCCTCCTCCTCAAGGTGGAAGCGGAGGTTTTCGAGCAGGACGACGTCGCCGGGTTTGAGCGCGGCGCAGGCGGCCTCGACCGCCGGGCCGACGCAGTCGTCGAGGAAGCGGACCGGGCGCCCCAGCAGTTTTTCCAGCTCCGCCGCGACGGGTTTGAGGGAGTATTTGGCGTTCGGCTTCCCGTTGGGGCGTCCGAGGTGCGAGGCGAGGACGACCGACGCGCCCTTTTCCAGCGCGAACTGGATCGTGGGCAGCGCGGCGACGATGCGCTGGTTGTTGGTGATGGCGCCGGTGGCCTTGTCCTGCGGCACATTGAAGTCCACGCGGATGAACACGCGTTTCCCGTTCAGATCGAGATCCCGGATGGTTTTGTATTTTGGCATGGTGAAAAATGAGCGGGGAAAAAGAGGGGAAAGGGCGCGGGTGGCAAGGCTTGCTTGGGGAAATTCCGGGCGCGGCACCCGTCGGCGGCTTGTCGCGCAAAAAAAACAGGGCCGCTTGCGGCGGCCCTGTCGGGAGTGTTTCGCGTTGCCTGGCGGCGCGGCTTATTTGGCGATGACCTTGGCCATCTCCAGCACCTTGTTGGAGTAGCCCCATTCATTGTCATACCAGGCGATCAGCTTGACGAAGGTCGGGTCGAGCTGGATGCCGGCCTCGGCGTCGAAGACCGACGTGAGGGCGCAGCCGCGGAAGTCGGTGGAGACGACCTTGTCCTCGGTGTAGCCGAGGATGCCCTTCAGCTCGCCCTCGGCGGCGGCCTTCACGGCGGCCTTGATGGCGTCGTAGGTGGTGGCCGTTTTCAGGACGACGGTGAGGTCAACGACGGAGACGTCGGAGGAGGGGACGCGCATGGACATGCCGGTGAGCTTTTTGTTCAGCTCGGGGATGACCTTGCCGACGGCCTTGGCGGCGCCGGTGGAGGAGGGGATGATGTTTTCCAGGATGCCGCGTCCGCCGCGCCAGTCCTTGTTGGAGGGACCGTCAACGGTCTTCTGGGTCGCGGTGGCGGCGTGGACGGTGGTCATGAGGCCTTTTTCGATGCCGAACTTGTCGTTGATGACCTTGGCGAGGGGGGCGAGGCAGTTGGTGGTGCAGGAGGCGTTGGAGATGATGGTCTGGCCCGCGTAGGTCTTGTCATTGACGCCGTAGACGAACATCGGGGTGTCGTCCTTGGAGGGGGCGGACATGATGACCTTTTTGGCGCCGGCCTGGATGTGGGCGTCCGCGCCGGGCTTTTTGCCGTCGGGCGAGACCTTGGTGAGGAAGAGGCCGGTGGACTCGACAACGACGTCGGCGCCGACATCGCCCCATTTGAGGCTTGCGGGGTCGCGCTCGGCGGTGAGGCGGATTTTCCTGCCGTTGACGACGAGGCTGGAGCCTTCGACGGCGACCTCGCCCTGGAAGCGTCCGTGAACCGAGTCATACTTGAGCATGTAAGCCAGGTAATCGGGTTCGAGGAGGTCGTTGATGCCGACGATTTCGATGTCGTTAGAGAAGTTTTTGACCGCGGCGCGGAAGACCATGCGCCCGATGCGGCCAAAACCATTGATGCCAACTTTGACTGCCATAGTGGGATGTGGATTGAGCTTTTTGTGTTTAATGAAAACCCGGCGCCCGAAAGGGAGCCGGACGGGCGGGAGGGAAAACCTCCGCGGGGGGCTTTGCAAGGGATTTGTTGGGCTTGCGCGGAATGCGCGGCGGTGCCGGCGCGCGGGCGGCAAAAAGCCGCCGGTCTTGCGACGGCGGCTTGTCGGGAG
>JAISTY010000025.1 GCA_031272375.1 Opitutaceae bacterium
GGCGGCCCCCTCATGCACGTCATCGCCGCCAAGGCCGTCTGCTTCAACGAGGCCCTCAAACCCGCCTTCGCCGCCTACACGCGGCAGCTTGTCTCCAACTGCAAAACCCTCGCCGCCGCCTTCGCCTCCCGCGGCTACAAACTCGTCTCCGGCGGCACCGACAACCACCTCTTCATGCTCGACCTCCGCCACAACCTCCCCGACCTCACCGCCAAAAAAGCCCAGGAGACCCTCGACCTCGCCAACATCACCCTCAACAAAAACACCGTCCCCTTCGAAACCCGCTCCCCCTTCCAGGCCAGCGGCCTCCGCATCGGCACCGCCGCCATCACCTCCCGCGGCTTCACCGAGGCCGACATGGACGCCGTCGCCGCCGCCATAGACCGCGTCCTCAAGGCCATCGGCTCCGAAAACGAGGCCGCCGAAATCGCCGCCGCCAAACAGTCCGTCCTCGCCCTCACCGCCGCCCACCCCCTGCCCTACAAATCCCTCTGACAAGCCGCCGCCAACGTCACCCATGCCGCCCGCGCCCCACGAAAAAAACCCCCTCGCAGCACGCCTCGAATGGGACGCTCTCGACACCGCCTTCCTCCGGCGGCTTGTCACGACGGCCCGCCTTGAGGACCTCGACGGCCTCGGCCTGCGCCGCCGCCCGCGCGCCACGGGCGACCGCTCCACCGCGACCATCGCCGCCGGCCCGCGGAAAAAAAAAGCCTCCGCCGACATCGTCGCCCGCTCCCCGCTCGTCCTCTGCGGCGCGAAACTCATCCCCCTCGTCCTCTCCGCCTACGCGCCGAACGGGAAAAACGCCCCCCCGACAACCTGCCGCCTGCGCGCGGGGGACGGACAGCGCCTCGCCGCCGGCGACGTCGTCGCCACCCTCTCCGGCGATCCCCGCCGCCTCCTCGCCGCCGAACGCGTCCTCCTCAATTTCCTCCAGAAACTCTCCGGCACCGCCACCGAAACGGCGCGCTACGTTGACGCCCTCGGCGCGACGCAAACGCGCCTGCTCGACACCCGCAAAACCACCCCCGGCTGGCGCATGCTGGAAAAATACGCCGTCGCCTGCGGCGGCGCCTGGAACCACCGCCTCGGCCTCTTCGACCGCGTCATGCTCAAGGACAACCACCTCGCCCTCCTCGGCTCCGCCGAAAACCTCGCCGCCGCCGTCCGCGCCGCAAAAAAAACACGCCTCCCCGTCGAGGTGGAGGTTGACCGCCTTGACCAGATCCCCGCCGTCCTCGACGCCGGCGCCGACATCCTCCTCCTCGACAACTTCACCCCCGCCCGAATCCGCCGCGCCGTCGCCCTCGTCGCCGGGCGCGCGCAAACCGAGGCCAGCGGCGGCATCACCCTGCGGAACATCCGCCGCTACGCCAACCTCGGCCTCACCTTCATCAGCTCCGGCGCCCTCGTGCACCACGCGTCCTGGGCCGACATCGCCCTCGACTGGAAAAGCTGACCGCCGCCCCGACAAGCCGCCGCCGTTTTCCGCGTTCCAAAAACCGGAAATCCCGCTCCACTCCCCGCCATGCTCACCTTCAACAACCGCACAGCACTCGTCACCGGCGCCGGCCGCGGCATCGGCAGGGCCATCGCCGAGACCCTCGCCAAAAACGGCGTCTCCCTCCTCTGCGTCTCCAAAAACCCGGCCTCCTGCGGCGCCGTCGCCGACGCCATCAACGCCGCCGGCGGCAGGGCCGTCGCCAAGGCCGTGGACGTCGCCGACCCCGCCGCCGTCAAACAAGCCGCCGCAGAACTCCTCTCGCAGGCCGGCAAAATTGACATCCTCGTCAACAACGCCGGCATCACCCGCGACGGCCTCATCGGACGCATGGACGACGCCGACTGGAACGACGTCATCCGGACCAACCTCACCAGCGCCTTCCTCTGGACGCGCGAAATCGCCTGGCCCATGTGCCGCAACCGCTGGGGCCGCGTGATCAACATCACCTCCGTCACCGGCCTCGTCGGCAACGCCGGCCAGGCCAACTACGCCGCCGCCAAGGCCGGCATGATCGGCCTCACCAAGGCCACCGCCAAGGAATTCGCCCGCCGCAACGTCACCGTCAACGCCATCGCCCCGGGCTTCATCGGCACCGACATGACCGCCGTCCTCTCCGACGACGTCAAACAGGCCGCCACCCAGTTCATCCCCATGCGCCGCTTCGGAACACCGGAGGACATCGCCGCCGCCGCCGCCTTCCTCGCCTCCGAGCAGGCCGCCTACATCACCGGACAGGTGCTCGCCATAGACGGCGGCATGGCGATGTGAACCGCGACAACCCGCCGCCCGCTCAGCGTTTCCTCAACGGCACAAAGGGCGGCGTCACGCGCCGCAGGGGAATGAGCGTCCCGCGAATGTCCGCGGCCAGCGGCGCGTCCGCGAACGGCGCCGCCACCAGCGCGCTGCAAATGGCCTCGTTCAACACCGGCGAAAGCGTCCCCGAAAGGACACTCCCCGCGGGAACGCCCTCCTCCAGCGCGACAACCGCCGTGCCGTGGCGCGGAATGCGGCGGTCGCCCGTCCTGAAATAAAGCACCTTCCTCGCGGAACCTTCGCGCCGCTCCTTCTCAAGGGCCGCGCGCCCGATGAAGGCGTCCGGCTTGGAAAACTTGACCGTCCATCCAAGCCCGGCGGCGACGGGCGAGATCTCCCCGGACAGCTCGTGCCCGTGCAGCGGAAACCCGGCCTCCAGCCGCAGCGAGTCCCGCGCCCCAAGCCCGGCAAGCCGCAGCCCGAAGGCCTCCCCGGCGGACACCAGCGCCTCCGCCAGGCGCGCGGCGTCGCCCGCGGAATGGTAAAGCTCGAAGCCGTCCTCCCCTGTGTAGCCCGTGCGCGCGATGAGCGCCGGAACGCCGGCGACTTGTCCTTCCGTGAAATGATAATAGCGGAGCGCGGAAAGCGCGGCGTCCGTGAGCGGCTGCAAACTCGCCGCCGCCAGCGGACCTTGCAGCGCGAGCGAGGCGGTCCCGGCGGAGCGGTCGGTGACGGCGGCATCGAAGCCCTCCGCCACACGGCGGAAATGCGCGAGATCCGCGGCGGTGTTGGAGGCGTT
>JAISTY010000173.1 GCA_031272375.1 Opitutaceae bacterium
GTCCCGCCGTTCTATCGAGCGCATCTTCCACAGGCAGACCAGATACATGCCGATCTGCAGCGTTAGAAAAATCCCTATCGAGAGCAGTGTGTTGGTGTCCATGACGGTGGTGGGTTTGACGGTGGAAAGGGTGGCGCCGGGCGTGCCGAGATTGGAGATGACGGGCACCGCCAGCTCGATTTTCAGGCCGGTTGTCTTCGCGACGTTGACGAGCGCCGGCTCCGTGCCGACGGCGAGCATGAAGCCGGTCAGCAGGCCGAGAACCACGTTCTTCATGCGCGGCGCGTCGCGGGCGTCCCCGGCGAGCGGGTCGAAAAGCAGGCGTTCAAGCCCGTGGAAGACGAGGAAGCCGCCGAGGAAAAACACGAGGTATTTGAGGAACAGCGAGAGCGTGGGGAAACGCAGCACAAGCCCGGCGGCGGCGTCCCAGTCCGCCGCGGGGCCGCCCCGGTTGATGACAACCTGCCGCTTGAGGAGCAGGGCGACGGCGCCTTGTCCGAGCGCGAGCGCCTCCCGGAGGTCGGACAACCCCTCCTCCCCGAAACGTTCAAGATAACGGGCGGCGGCGTCCGCGGAGCCGGAAAGCAGCGCGGCGGCGTAAACGGCGGGAAACGCCGACGGCTTCGCGCGGGCGAGAAAGGCGAACTCCTCAAGCGTCCACGCGCTTTCGCAGATCCCAACGAGGGCGCAGAGGCGGCCCCAGTCGAGGCGCTTTCCAAGCGAGAGCAGGTCGGCGCAAACGCCCTCCAGCCCGCCGAGTTTTCCCGTGGCGGCGGCTTGTCCCGCGAGGGCGCGGATTTCCCGGCGCAGGCCGTCGCCGAAATGCTCCCCCTGGTAAAGGAGGGCGCCAAGGAGAAGGACGGCGTCGAGCGTCTGCCCGCCCGGTTCCCCGGCGGGGACGAAGCGCCCGGTGTCGGCCGCCGCCCGCGCGCCCAGAAGGGCGAGCGTTCCGGGCGAGCGGGAGTGGGCGAGAAACGCGGCGGCGTTCTCGCGGACGCCCCCGCGGATGAGAAACTCCAACGCCGGCGTGCTGACCGCCTCCCCCTTCGCCGCGCCCGCCTCCTTCGCGAGCGGCGCGATGAACGGATCCTCCGCGCCCCACTCCACGACGGCGGGTTGTCGCGCGGCAAATCCGGCAAGCGCCTCTTGGAAGGCCGGCGCCGCCCCGCCCTCCTCCGCCGAGGCGACGAGCGCCGCCGCTCCGGGCTTCCTCCCGGCCAGCAGCCGGTCCGCGAATTCCGCCAGACCGGGCGTGCCCCGCGCGGCCTGCCGCAGGACGCCGGGGGAGACGGAACGGAGGCTCGCGGGAAAAAACAGGGCGGACGCGAGCGCCAGCAGGCCGGCGAGCATCCATGAGACGGCGGGAACAAGGGAGGTGCCTTTGGGGCTGTCGCTCATTTTGCGCGGCAGGAAGCGGGGAAACCCCGCGCGGCACAAGGAAATTGCGGGCGGCACGCTCACGCCCCGCCGGTCCGCGCGTCCGGCAGGTTCGTCAGAAACACGAGGATCTCGCGCAACCGCTCCAACCCCTCCGCGCCCAACCGCGGGAAACGCCCGCCCAGCATCACAAAGTCGTCCCGCCGCCCGCCCGCCCGCAGGCATTTCAGGCGCGGCCCCTCCGCCACCACCGAAAGGAGGCCCTTCCGCTCCGCGAGGACGCGGATCTCCGTCGCCAGCAGAAGCGCCCGCACCTCATCGCCGAACTTGCCGAAGCGGTCGCGCAACTCCGCCTCCAGCCCGCGCAGCCCCTCCACGCTCTCCGCCAGCGCCAGCCTCCGGTAAATGTCTATGCGCAGCCGCGTCTCGCCGACGTAGTCCGCCGGCACCCGCGCCCGTATCACCCGCGGCGGCTTGTCGCCCTCCTCCTCCGCGTCCATCAGCGCGCGCCGCACCCCGCGCTCCCCGCCCCCGGACGGCGGCGCGCCCTCGCCCGTGAACACGAAATCCAGCGACACCGACGCCCGCAACGCCGCCGCCCCTCCCCCGCCCTTCAGCCGCGCCACCGACTGCCGCAGCAATTGGCAATACAGCTCGAAGCCCACCCCCGCGATGTGCCCGCTCTGCCGCGCCCCGAGCAGGTTGCCCGCCCCGCGCAGCTCCAGGTCGCGCATCGCGATGCGGAACCCCGCGCCGAGCTGGTTGTGCGTCCTCAACGCGTTCAGCCGCTCCCGCGCCACCGCCAGCAATTGCGCGTGCCGCCGCAGCAGCAGGCAGGCGTAGGCCTGGTGCCGGGATCGCCCCACACGCCCCCGCAACTGATACAGCTGCGACAACCCGAAACGATCCGCACCCTCGATGATCAGCGTGTTGCAGTTCGGAATGTCCAGACCGCTCTCGATGATCGTCGTGCACACCAGCACCTGGAACCTCCCCGCGACAAAATCCACCATCGTCCGCTCCAGCTCCCCCTCCTCCATCTGCCCGTGCCCGACGCCCACGCTCACCCCCGGCAGCAACTCCCGCAGGCGTTCCGCCACCGCCCCGATCGTCGCCACCCGGTTGTGCAGGTAAAACACCTGCCCGCCACGCCGCAGCTCACGCCGCGCCACCTCCGCCACCAGCCCCTCGTCGTAGGGCTTCACCACCGTCTCGACCGGACGGCGGTCCGCCGGCGGCGTCCCGATCACGCTCAACTCGCGCGCCCCCGTCAGCGCCATGTAAAGCGTCCGCGGTATCGGCGTCGCGCTCATCGAAAGCACGTCCACGCTCGCCCGCAGCCCCTTCAACCGCTCCTTGTGCCGCACCCCGAACCGCTGCTCCTCGTCAATCACCACAAGCCCGAGGTTCTTGAACGCCACGTCCCCCTGCAGCAACCGGTGCGTCCCGATGACAATGTCCGCGCTCCCCGCCGCCGCCGCCGCGACAACCCGCCGCTGCTCCGCGCGCGTGCGGAACCGGCTCAACAGCTCCACCGACACCGGATACCCCGCCATCCGCTCCCGGAACGTGTTCAGGTGCTGCTGCGCCAGCACCGTCGTCGGCGCCAGCACGACAACCTGCCGCCCGTCCTGCACCGCCTTGAACGCCGCCCGCAGCGCCACCTCCGTCTTCCCGAAACCCACGTCCCCGCAAATCAGCCGGTCCATCGGCCTCGCCCGCTCCATGTCCGCCTTCGTCGCGCGGATCGCCGCCAGCTGGTCCGGCGTCTCCGTGAACGGAAACGCCGCCTCGAACCCGCGCTGCCAGTCGGTGTCCGGCGCGAACGCGTGCCCCGGCGCCGCCTCCCGCACCGCCTGCATCCGCAACAAATCCGCCGCCAAATCCACGGTCGCCCGCTCCGCCGCCCGCCGCGTCTTCTCCCAGCGCCCCGACCCGATGCGCCCGAGCCGCGGCCTCGCCTTCGTCAGCCCCACATAGCGGCTGATGAGGTGCGACTCCTGCAGGGGCACGCGCAGCATCACCCCGTCGGCGAACTCCAGCGAAATCATCTCCCTCTCCCCGTCGCGCGTCTCGACGCCCCCCAGCCCGCGGTAGTGCGCGACGCCATGCTGCAGATGGACGACGTAATCCCCCTCCGCCAGCTCCGAGAAATCGAGCAACTGGTCCACCGCCGCCCGCCCCGCCGCCGCCGCGCCTTTTTTCCGCGCCCCGCGCCGCGTCCGCCGCCTCCCGAAAACCTCCGTCTCCGTCACCACCACGACGCCCGCCGCCCCCTCGCCGTTGTCCGACAAAAACCCCTCCTCCAGCTCCCCGCGCAAAAACAACGGCGCCAGCTCCCGCCCGCGCGCGTCCTCCGCCAAAAGCTCCCGCGCACGCCCCTCGGCGGCCTCGCCGGACGTCACCGCGACAACCCGCCGCCCGTCCGCCGCCCAGCCCGCCAGCCGCGCGAAAAACGCCCGCCGCGCCTCCGCCTCCACGTCCAGCCGCTCCCGCCCCGGCACCGCCTCCTCGCCCGCAAAACTCCGGTGCAACGCCAGCGGCTCCGTCCGCCACTCCGCCCGCGCCGCGCCCTCGAAAAAAACCGCGCCTTCGTCCAGCTCCCCGACGCCCGTCACCGCCGCCGCCCGCTCCCGCAACGCCTCCCACGCGCCCCCCGCCGCCATCAGCGGCGCCTCCACCGCCGCCGGCTCCACAAGCGCGATCTCGACGCCGCCGGGCAGGTGCGCCGCCAGCCCTTCCGCCGTCTCCTCCACGCGCGCTCCGGGCGCCGGCGTTATCCCGACCGTGTCGGCGGCTTGTCCCGACCGCTGCGTCACCGGATCAAACAGGCGGATGCCCTCGATTTCGTCCCCGAAAAAATCCAGCCGCGCCGGGGCGTCCGCCGTCACCGGCCAGACATCAAGAATGCCCCCGCGCACGGCGTATTGCCCCGGTTCCTCGCAAAGGGCCTCGTGATCGTAATCCAGCTCCACCAAACGCGCCGCCAGCTCCGCGGGCGCGATCTTCTGCCCGCGCCGCAACGTCAGCGAGCGCCCCGCGAACGCCTCCGGCGCGGGAACGGGCCGCGCCAGCGCCGCCGGCGTCGTGAAAATCCACGTCTCCCCGTCCTGCCTCCCGCGCAGGCGCTCCAAAACGGCCGCCCGCGCCGACAACGCCGCGAAATCCCCGCGCCCCCCGCCCGGCTCCGCGTCGGGAAAAAACAGCCGCGCGACCGCCCGCGGCGGGAGGAGAAAAACGCCCGCGTCCTCCGCCAGCCGTCCGGCCTCCGCCGGCCCCGCGCACACCACGACGCGGCAAACCG
>JAISTY010000046.1 GCA_031272375.1 Opitutaceae bacterium
CCCTCTTCATCCCTCTTCTTATCTTCTGTTCAAAAATGCCCCGGTTAATTCGGTTTGGATTAGGGCTCATTAGTGTCCATTAGTGGTTAAACGGTTTGGGCGCTTGGTTTTCTAAATTCTAATTTCCCAGTCTCCCATCCTCCCCTCCCTGCGCCGCTCCGCGGCGCGCACATTCAATTGTTAATTGTTAATTGCTAATTGTTAATTGCCCTCCGTGTCCTCCGTTCCTCTTCGTGACCTCTGTGTAATAACTCCCCACCTTTCCCTGTGACGCGCGCCGCTTTCAATCTTGTCGAACTCATTGCGGTTATGGCGATTATCGCCGTCCTCGCCGCCGTCGCCGTCCCTGTCATGGACAAAGCCCGCTCCGCCGCGCACGACGCCGGCTGCCGCCGCAACCTCCGCGCTCTCCACGCCGCCTTCCTCGCCTATTGCGCCGATAACTCCGGCAAACTCCCCGTCCGCCACATCGTCCACGAGGGCGGCAACTTGTCCAAAGCCGAACTTCCCTCCGACCCCGCCTCCGACCCCGACCCCGTCACCAACCGCGACATCGCCGTCATCAACCTCCTCCGCTACCTCGGCATCCCGACCGACACCCCTGACGGCACCGAACTTTGGCGCCATTGGACCCGCAACCCCGACGTCCTCTGGGGCCGCGAAAAGGAACTCATGGGCCCCCTTGTTTGCCCTGCCGACCGCCGCAAGAACACCAGCGCCCGTTCCGAGGCCGAATACCTTGCCCGCACCGGCCTCTCCTCCATTGGCGGCACCGCTGGCGACCTCGCCAACCGCCACCCCTCCTATCCCTTCAACAATGCCATCTGGGGCACCGGCTACATTAACAGCCCCTCCCTTGGTTATTCCCCCCACACCCTTCGCCTCTCCGAACTGGACAAAAACCCCTTCCTCTTCGTGGACGGCGCCTCCTATTCCATCTCCCCGGCCCCCGGCGGCTTTGACAGCACCGCCAAAGGCGTCCGCTACCGTCACGGCGCCCCTGTCGATTACGACATTGAGTGCCAGAAAACCGCCGCCACCCTCCGTTCCGGTGGCCACGCCAACGCCGTTTTCCTCGACGGCTCCATCCGTTCCTTCAAGGACGGTGCCATGCCCGGCATGAAAACCGCCTTTTCCTTCACCACTCCGGCGATTCCCGAAAGCAGTTCCGACCCTGAAAAACAGGGCTATCACATCTGGATCCCCATCAGCACCCGCTAACCCGCCGCCGGGAGGGGCGTGATTTCACCTATTAAGGGCTTATCCCTTATTAAAAACGATGAGGGCGGCGGCGAAGGTGAGGAGCCCCCAGAATGAAAGCAGGGTTTTTTCGTAGCGCGGGGCGATCTTTCTAAACCGTTTCAGCCAAGAGAAGAAACTTTCCACAATCCAGCGTTTGGCGCGGAAGCGCGGGTTTTGGATTTTTCCCTGCGCTCCTCGCCCCGGGGTCGGATGTGGGGAACGTATCCGTAGAACCCGGCGACGGTATCGCAGGCGACAAACCCGGCGTCGAGCAGGAGGTTTTCAATCTTGGGAGCGGCGTTCCTTTCAAGGGCACTTTCATCCTGATGATAAACCTTGGAGCGCAGAAGTTTTTCCAACCCCTTGTAGTCGTGGCGGTTTGCTCCGATTACGAACAACGCAAGAGGGATGCCACGCGCGTCCAACAGGGCGAGTATCTTGCTTCCATTTTTTTCCCCTGTCGGTCGGATTGGGTCCGACCGCCTCACGTGCCAGAGGTGCCTTGAGTAGCGTTCCATCCGCCGCCTGCCATTCCCACGAAACGCCTTCAAGTTCGTCATACTCGGTGATTTTCTTTTGCCACAGGGCGAGGAAGACGCCTTGCCGCGTCCATTCCTGAAAGTAGCGGTGGGCGCTTGATGAGGAGACGCCGTCGCGCACCTTGGTGATTGAGTTCCACTGACAACCGGTGCGCAACACTCGCAAAATCGCGCCCAGAACGAGACGGAGGTTGGCGCGTTTGCGCCCGCCTCCAGCCCGGCGTTTGTAAACGCGACTGGGGGCGCGCTCTTTGCCTGCGGGCAAAAGGGGGGCCACCGCCTCCCAGAGTTTGTCGGAAACTTCCCATGGTTTTGTTCGAACCATGCCGGCAATCCGGACAGGGACAAAGGCGGTCGTCAACAGCTATTTGGGGATAAGCCCTACGTCCCGCGCACCCGCCCCGAACCGTTCGGGACAACATTTTCTCGTTTTTTGGCGGCAGGTTGTTTTGTTCGCGGGTCAATGTCCGCTCTCTCACAGCTCGCGCTCCCGCACATCCCCGCCCTCGCCGCCTACACACCTGGCTTGCAGCCGACTGAGGACGGCTGGGTGAAGCTCAACACCAACGAGTCGCCGTATCCACCGAGTCCGCGCGTGGCGGAGGCGGTGGCGCGGGCGATGGGGAAGGATGGGGCGAGTTTGCGGCTGTATCCGCCGCCGACCAGCGCGGCTTTGCGCGAGCGGGTGGCGTCGGTCAACGGTCACGGTCTTCGCGCCGAAAACGTGATCATCGGCAACGGCTCCGACGACCTCCTCAACCTCGTCGCGCGCGTTTTTTGCGGCGGCAAGTCGCCGCTGGGGTTCACGATGCCGAGCTACTCGCTCTACCCGGTGCTCGTGGCGATTCAGGACGGCGCGGCGGAGGTGATCGAGTTCGGGCGCGACATGAAACTGCCCGTTGAAAAAATCGCCGCGTCGAAGGCGAAGGCGTTTGTGCTGACCTCGCCCAACGCGCCGACGGGCGTCGCATTCCCTAACACGGAGCTGGAGCGTGTTTTGCAAAGCTTCGGCGGTCTGCTGGTCGTGGACGAGGCCTACGCGCCCTTCGCCGGGGAAAACGCCGTGCCCTTGCTCGCGAAATATCCGCGGTTGCTTGTCACGCGGACGCTTTCAAAGGCGCACGCGCTGGCGGGGATTCGCGTCGGCTACGCGCTCGGCCACCCCGAAATCATCGCCCTCCTCGACCGCGTGCGTGACAGCTACAACGTGAGCGCACTCTCACAAGTTGCCGCCATCGCCGCGCTCGGCGACGGCGCGTATTACGCGGGGACAATCGCCAAAACAAAGGCCACGCGCGACGCCGCCCTCGCGCATTACACGCGGCTCGGCTGGTTCACTTATCCCTCGCAAACCAACTTCATTTTCACCGAGCCGCGCGACGCGCGCGGGGAAACCGGCCCGGCGGTCGCGAGGTCGCTTTACGAATTTTTCCTCACGCAAAAAATCCTCGTGCGCCACTTCGCCGGCCACCCCTTGACCGCCGGCTTTTTGCGCATCAGCGTCGGCACCGACGCCGACATGGCCGCCGTCAACAACGCAATCGCATCATGGCACACAACAAACGCACCGCGTCCCTGACCCGCAAAACCGCCGAGACCGACATCGCCCTCTCGCTCAACATAGACGGCTCCGGCTCCGCCCAGACCAGCACCGGCATCCCCTTCCTCGACCACATGCTGACGCTTTTCGCCAAGCACGGACTCTTCGACCTTCAAGTGAAATGCGACGGCGACGTGGATGTTGATTACCACCACACGGTCGAGGACGTCGGGCTGGTTCTCGGCTCCGCCTTCAAACAGGCGCTCGGCGACAAACTCGGCATCACCCGCTACGGATTTTTCATCCTCCCGATGGACGAGTCCCTCGCCCGCGTCGCCGTGGACATCGGCGGGCGCCCCCTCCTCGTCTATGAAGCCGAGCCGCCCACCATGTTCGTGCGCGATTTCAACATCATACTCGTCAAAGAGTTCTGCCGCGCCTTCGCCAACGCCCTTGGCGCCAATCTCCACGTCAAACTCGAATACGGCGAGGAGCCGCACCACGTCGCGGAGGCGATTTTCAAATGCCTTGCGCGCGCGCTGGACGCCGCCACGCGCATCGAACCCCGCGCCGCCGCGCAACTCCCCAGCACCAAGGGCACCCTCTGACCCATGCCAACGCCCCCTGTCGTCGCCGTCATTGACAACGGCATCTGCAACCTCGGCAGCGTGACAAACGCCCTCGCCACCATCGGCGCCGACGTCCGCGTCACCCGCACCCCTGGACAAGTTGCCGCCGCCGACGCCGGCGCGCTCGTCCTGCCGGGCGTCGGCGCGCTCGCCGATTGCGTCGCCGCCCTCCGCGCCTCCGGCCTCGACGCCACCGTCCGCGACTGGATTGCCGCCGACCGCCCCTTCCTCGGCATCTGCCTCGGAATGCAGGCCCTCTTCGAGCACTCCGAGGAAGGCGACACCCCCGGCCTCGGCGTTTTCCCCGGCAAAGTCATCCGCTTCCAACGCCCTCCCTCCTGCAAAATCCCCCACATGGGTTGGAACACCGTCCGCTTTCTCCAGCCGGACTCGCCCCTCCGCGAAGGCATCCCCGACAACACCTATTTCTACTTCGTCCACAGCTACCATTGCGTCCCCGAAGACCCGGCGCTGACGCTGGCCGAATGCGATTACGCCGGCCCCTTCACGGCGGCCATCGCCCGCGGCAACTGTTTCGCGACGCAATTCCACCCCGAAAAAAGCCAGGCCGCCGGCCTCCGCCTCTACCGGAACCTCACCCGCCTCGCCTCAACATGAGGCTCCCGGCGCCGCCCGCCGCGCTCCTCCGCGGGAAACCGCAAAAAAGCCGCCGTTGTCCGAACGGCGGCTTGTCGCGAAAGGCGTTTGTCCGCCCGCGGAAACCTTATGCGGCGGAGGCCTCGTTGCGGCGGGTCTGCACGGACATCGCCGCCTTGCCGAGGCGATCGCGGAGATAAT
>JAISTY010000051.1 GCA_031272375.1 Opitutaceae bacterium
GCGGGTGGTGTCAGGGGTGGGCGGCGGCTTGTCGGACGAGCCAGTCCTCGACGGCGGCGGTTTCCTCCGGGAGGGTGTTGTGGCCGGTGATGAGGGCGAGGTTCAGGGCTTTCGGGGCGGTGACGGCGTTGTAGGCGGCGAACATCGAGGTGGGGGGGCAGGTTTCGTCGTTGTAGCCCCAGGAGTAGAGGCCGGGGGCTTTGACGCGGCGGGCGAAGTTGACGGCGTCGTAGTAGGCGGTGGTGGCGATTTTGGCGGGGTTTTCGGAGTGGGCGGCCTTGCCGGTTTTCGGGTCGGGGCGGAAGAAATGCGGCCAGCCGCCGGCGCGTCCGTGGAGGTAGCCGGTGACGTCGCAGTAGGCGGGGTAGATGGGGGCGAGGGCGGTGACGCGCGGGTCGAGGCCGGCGGTGACGATGGAGAGTTGTCCGCCCTGGCTGCCGCCGGTGACGAGGAGGTTTTTGCCGTCCCAGTTGGGGAGGGAGGTGAGGTAGTCGTTGGCGCGGACGCAGCCGAGATAGACACGGCGGTAGTAGTAGGCGTCGCGGTTGTCGAGCTGGTTGCTGTTGTAATTGGAGAGGGCGCCGGCGCGGAGGGCGTCGTAGAAGGATTGGGGGAGGTTGACGGGGATGCCGTGGATGCCGATTTCGAGGGTGATGAGGCCGCGGGCGGCGAGGGCGGTTTTGGCGGGGAGGTAGGTGCGGACGCCGGCGCCGGGGACGCGGAGGACGGCGGGGTATTTGCCGGGGGCCTTTGGTTCGCAGAGGATTCCGTAGATGCGGGATTGGGCGCGGGCGTCGCCGCCGGTGACGCGGAAGCTGACGTGATAGACGTTGACGTCGCCGGTGCACTGGTCGGGGAGGAGGGTGCGGGTGGCGTCCATGGGGATGGCGGCAAGTTCGGATTTGCCGGCGTCCCAGAAGGCGTCGAAGTCGGCGGGGTTGTCCTGTGTGGGGAGGATTTTTTCGGGGGAGAAGGCGGCGGTGGCGCGGCCGGAGTAGGATCTGCCGGCGACGGTGACAGAGGCGGTGCAGCGGAGGAAGCCGGGTTGGGACAAGGTGCCGCCGTCAATGACGATGGCGTCGGTTGAGAGGGGGATGTTTTTTTCGATGGCGGCGGGTTGTTGTTCGGGGCCGATTTTGACGGAGACGACGGCGTTTTTGAGGGGCTGGTTGTCGGCGAGGACGAGGATGGTGAATTTGACGGGTTCGCCCGCGGCGTAGGTCCAGCCTGGGCGGTCGGGGGAGACGATGACTTGGGGCGCGGCGATGCGCGCGGCGGCGAAGGCCGGGACGGGCGCGATGGTGTTCGCGGCGGCGTTGAGGGCGGGCGCGAGGAGGGCGAGGGCGGTTGCGAGGAGCGTTGTTTTTTTCATGGGTGGTGGTGGTTGGAGGAGGGAAAAAGGGGGGAGGGTCAGAGTTTGAGGAGTTCGTCGCGGGAGAGGACGGGGATGGAGGCGGATTCGAGGGCGGCGATGGCGGAGGGCAGCTTGTCGGTTTCGATGAGGAGGATGGCTTGGGAGCCGACGACCATGCCGGAGAGGCTGGCGATGTTGAGGCCGGCGCGGTCAAGGATGTCGGCGATGGCGTGGAGGCTGCCTGGGCGGTCGGGCATGGCGACGGCGAGGGCCTCGACGTGGGAGGCGAGGAGGCCGTTTTGTCGGAGGAGGTCGAGGGCGCGGGCGGGGTCGTCCACGAGGAATTTCATGACGCCGTAGGCGCCGGTGTTGCTGTCGGCGATGGCGACGTGGCGGATGTTGAGGGAGTTGTCGGCGAGGAGTTTGGAGACGCGGTTGAGGCGGCCCTGTTTGTCCTCGGCGAAGATGGCGAGAATCTGGATGGTTTTTTTCACGTTGGGAGGGGTCAGAGGGTTCGGTTGTCAACGACGCGGCGGGCCTTGCCCTCGGAGGTTGGGAGGGAGCCTGGCTGGAGGAGTTCGACGGCGGGTTTGACGAGGGTTTCGGAGCGGATTTGGGAGACGAGTTTTTGCTGGAGGCGGACGAGGTGTTCGACGCGGCCGTCGAAGCCGTTGGCGGCGAGTTCGACCTGGACGAGCATTTCGTCGGCGCCGGAGAGGGTGATGAGGTAGTTGCCGCCGAGGGAGGGTTCGGCCATGAGGAGGGACTCGATTTGCTGCGGGTAGATGTTCACGCCGCGGACGACGAGCATGTCGTCGGAGCGGCCGGTGATGCCGGCGATTTTGCGGTGGGTGCGCCCGCAGGGGCAGGGTTCGGGGAGGATGCGGGTGATGTCGCGGGTGCGGTAGCGGAGGAGTGGCATGGCCTCGCGGCGGAGGGTGGTGAGGACGAGTTCGCCGGATTCGCCGTCGGGGAGGTTTTGGCCGGTCGCGGGGTCAATGATTTCGGCGGCGAAGGCGTCCTCCCAGAGGTGGAGACCGGATTGATGGGGGCATTCAAAGGCGACGCCGGGGCCGTTCATTTCGGAGAGGCCGTAGTTGTTGAAGACGGTGACGCCGAGGGAGGCCTGGATTTTGTCGCGGGTGGCGGGGGTGTAGGATTCGGCGCCGACGATGGCGGTTTTGAGGGCGAGGTCGGAGCGTGGGTTGACGCCTTTGCGGGCGAGGAGTTCGCCGAAGTAGAGGGCGTAGCTGGGGGTCATGTGGACGGCGGTGGAGCGGAAGTCGCGCATGAGCATGAGTTGCCGGTCGGAGTTGCCGGGGCCGGCGGGGATGACGAGGGCGCCGATTTTTTCCGCGCCGTAGTGGACCATGAGGGCGCCGGTGAAGAGGCCGTAGGTCATCATGTTTTGGAGGGCGTCGCCGGGGCCGAGGCCGGCCATTGTGAGGCAGCGGGCCATGAGTTCGGCGGCGGTGGCGATGTCGGTTTGCGAGAAGAAGATGGCTTTGGGGCGGCCGGTGG
>JAISTY010000111.1 GCA_031272375.1 Opitutaceae bacterium
GACATGCCTACCATCAACCAACTCGTCCGCAAGGGACGCCGCCAGGTGACGGCCAAATCCAAATCGCCGGCCCTCGCGGGCAACCCCTTCCGCCGCGGCGTCTGCGTGCAAGTCATGACGCGCACACCCAAGAAGCCGAACTCCGCCATCCGCAAGGTCGCGAAAGTCCGCCTCACCAACGGCACCGAGGTCATCTCCTACATCCCCGACGAGGGGCACAACCTCCAGGAACACTCCATCGTCCTCGTCCGCGGCGGCCGCGTTAAGGACCTTCCCGGCGTCCGCTACCACATCGTCCGCGGCACCCTCGACGCCACCGGCGTCGAGAAACGCCGCCGCAGCCGCTCCAAATACGGCGTCAAGCGCCCCAAGGACAAAAAATAACCCTTAACCCGATTTAACCTTTTCCCATGTCACGCCGCCACAGAGCCGAAAAACGCCAGTCCGAGCCGGACATCCGCTACAACAGCCCGCTCGTCGCCCACCTCGTCAATGTCGTCATGAAAAACGGCAAGAAGAACCTCGCCGAGCGCATCGTTTATGGAGCCTTTGAGAAAGTCTCCGAGAAGCTCGAGAAGGGCGACCCCGTTGACCTGCTCCTCGGCGCGCTCGAAAACGCCCGCCCCCGCCTTGAGGTGAAGTCCCGCCGCGTCGGCGGCGCCACCTACCAGGTTCCCGTCGAGATTTCCTACGAACGCCAGGAATCCCTCGCCCTCCGCTGGATCGTCTCCGCCGCGGGCACCCGCAAGGGCATCCCCATGCGCGAGGCCCTCGCCGCCGAAATCGTGGACGCCTACAAGAACACCGGCAACGTCGTCAAAAAGAAGGACGACATGCACAAGATGGCCCAGGCCAACCGCGCCTTCGCCCACCTCCGCTGGTAAAACCGCCGCACCTCGCCCGACCCGCACCCATGTCCGAAAACATCGAAAACACTTCCAGAATCGTCGTCGTCACCGAGAAATCCAAGATCTCCCCGGTCAACGCCAAGGATCGCCCCGCGCCGCTCGAGTGGACCCG
The DNA here is from genome assembly GCA_031272375.1 of Opitutaceae bacterium. Lineage (GTDB taxonomy): Bacteria > Verrucomicrobiota > Verrucomicrobiia > Opitutales > Opitutaceae > JAISTY01. Next base: position 1,021 of record JAISTY010000111.1, read on the forward strand.
CAACATCGGCATCGCCGCCCACATTGACGCCGGCAAGACGACCGCCACCGAACGCATCCTCTTCTACTCCGGCTCCGTCCACAAAATCGGCGAGGTCCACGAAGGCACCGCCGTCACCGACTGGATGGAGCAGGAACGCGAGCGCGGCATCACCATCACCGCCGCCGCCATCTCCTGCGCCTGGGACGCCTCCTGCGGTCCATGGAAAGGCATCCGCACCCACACCAACATCATAGACACCCCCGGACACGTTGACTTCACCGCCGAGGTCGAACGCTCCATGCGCGTCCTCGACGGCGCCGTCGCCGTCTTCTGCGCCGTCGCCGGCGTCCAGCCCCAGTCCGAAACCGTCTGGCGCCCGGCCAACAAATACGGCGTCCCCCGCATCGCCTTCATCAACAAGATGACCGCACCGGCGCCGACTTTTTCCGCGCCGTCGCCGAGATGCGTGAAAAACTCAAGGCCAACGCCCACCCCCTTTTCATCCCCATCGGCCAGGAGGAAAACTTCTCCGGCGTCGTGGACCTCGTCCAGAACGTCGCCTACTACTTCGCCGACGACGGCGCCAAGGACGACCCCCTCGGCCTCCACCCCGTCACCAAGGACATCCCCGACAACCTCAAGGAACAGGCCCGCGAATACCGCGAAAAACTCATCGAGGCCGTCTCCGACTTCGACGATGTCGTTGCCGAGAAATACCTTGGCGGCGAGGAGATCTCCGTCGGCGAGCTGATGCTCGGCATCCGCAAAGCCACCATTTCCCTCAAGTTCGTCGGCGTCGTCCCCGGCTCCGCCCTCAAGAACAAGGCCGTCCAGCGCCTCCTCGACTGCGTTGTCAATTACCTCCCCAACCCCCTCGAAGTCGCCACCATCAAAGGCCAGGACAGCGACGGCCAGGAGGTCTCCGTTGTCGTTGACGACAGCGCGAAGGTCGCCGGCCTCGCCTTCAAACTCTGGAGCGACCCCTTCGTCGGACGCCTCGTCTTCTTCCGCGTCTATACCGGCGCCCTCCGCAAAGGCACCTCCCTCTACAACCCCCGCACACGCCGCTCCGAACGCGTCTCCCGCCTCGTCCGCATGCGCGCCAACGACCGCGAGGAAATTGACGTCGCCTACTCCGGCGACATCTGCGCCCTCGTCGGCGTCAAGGACGTCATCACCGGCGACACCCTTTGCGCCGAAGGCCTCGACGTCCGCCTCGAACCGCCCTCCTTCCCGGAACCCGTCATCTCGATGTCCGTCGAGCCGAACTCCAAAGGCGACCAGGAAAAAATGTCCATCGCCCTCCAGCGCCTCGTCGCCGAAGACCCCACCCTCCGCGTCAAAACCGACACCGACACCGGCCAGACCATCCTCTCCGGCATGGGCGAACTCCACCTCGACATCATCGTGGACCGCATGAAGCGCGAATTCAAGGTCGAGGCCGCCGTTGGGAAACCGCAAATCGCTTACCGCGAGACAATTCTCTCCACCGCCGACGGCGAGGGCAAATTCATCCGCCAATCCGGCGGCAAAGGCCAATACGGCCACGCCATCGTCAAAATCGAACCCAACGAAAAAGGCAAAGGCATCGAGGTCATCAACGAAATCGTCGGCGGCGTCATCCCCAAGGAATTCATCAAACCCACCACCGACGGCATCATGGAAGCCTGCAACAACGGCGTCGTCGCCGGGTATCCCGTTGTGGACGTTAAAGTTCGTATCGTTGACGGCTCCTTCCACGAGGTGGACTCCTCCGAACTCGCCTTCAAGATGGCCGGCATCTTCGCCTTCAAGGAAGCCATGAAAAAAGCCTCCCCCATCCTCCTCGAACCCATCATGTCCGTCGAAGTGACGACCCCCGAGGAATACCAAGGCGACCTCATGGGCGACATCAACCGCCGCCGCGGCACCATCCAAGGCATCGAAAACAAAGCCGGCGCCGCCATCATCGCCGCCTACGTCCCGCTCGAAAACCTCTTCGGCTATGTCACGGACATCCGCTCCCTCTCCAAGGGTCGCGCCAGCGCCTCCGTCACACCCTCCCACTTCGAGCAAGTCCCGGCCTCCCTCCTCGCCAAAATCGTCGAGTCCTCCTCCAAGGCCCCCGCCCGCTCCTAACCTTAACTTCAACCACAACCGTTCTTTAACAACTTCTCCAACGCCATGAAAGGCCAACGCATCCGCATCAAACTCAAGGGCTTTGACTACCGCGTCATAGACCAGTCCGCCGCCGAGATCGTCGAAACCGCCAAGCGCTCCGGCGCCCGCGTCTCCGGTCCCATCCCGCTCCCGACCAAAATCGAGAAAATCTCCGTCAACCGCTCCCCGCACGTTGACAAAAAATCCATGGAGCAATTCGAGTCCCGCACCCACAAGCGCCTCATAGACATCGTCGACCCCACCGCCCAAACCGTTGACGAACTTAAAAAACTCAACCTCCCCTCCGGCGTGGACATCACCATCGCCGTCTGATTTTCAACACCAACCACAACAACCAACCATAATAAACTCCACAGCACATACATGAACAGCTTCCATGTGCGCCCCGCGCACCGCCGGAAGCCTCTAATGTAGGTCGCCAAACGGAACCTACCACTTAGCACAATGAACACCCTCCTCGGAAAAAAACTCGGGATGACCCAGATCTACGACGCCGAAAACGTCCTGGTCCCCGTCACCGTGGTCGAAGCCGGCCCCTGCCCGGTCGTCCAGGTGAAAACCACCGAAACCGACGGCTATAACGCCATCCAGCTCGGCTTCTCCAAGCTCAAGCCCAAAAACGCCACCAAGCCCGCCCAAGGCCACGCCGCCAAAGCCGGCCTCAAAGACACCCCGCGCGTCCTCAACGAGGTCCGCCTCGAAACCGCCCCCACCCAGAAAGCCGGCGACATCCTCACCGTCTCCATCTTCAAGGAAGGGCAGCTTGTTGACGCCATCGGCATCTCCAAAGGCAAAGGCTTCCAAGGCGTTATGCGCAAGGGCGCCCAAGGCGGCCCCGCCGCGCACGGCTCCATGTTCCACCGCCGCATCGGCTCCATCGGCATGCGCCAAACCCCCGGCCGCACCTGGAAAAACCAAACCATGCCCGGTCACATCGGCCGCGACCACGTCACCACCCAAAACCTCCTCCTCGTCAAAATCCTCGAGGACAAAAACCTCCTCCTCGTCAAAGGCGCCATCCCCGGCGCCAACGGCGACGACGTCATCATCCGCTCCGCCATCAAAGGCCAGCCGACCCACCACGCCAAAGCCGCCCCCAAAGCCGAGGCCGCCGCCCCCGCAAAGGCCGCCAAGACACCCGCCGCCAAAAAATAAACCCTGAAGGAAACACAACACCATGAAACTCACCGTGTTCACAACCGACGGCTCCGGCTCCTCCGAGCGGGACTTCGACGGCTTTCCCGTTTTTGAAGGCGACAAGGGCGTTCAAGCCCTCAAGGAAGTCATCGTCGCCATCAACGCCAACAACCGCCAGGGCACCCGCTCCACCAAACAACGCGGCGAAGTCTCCGGCGGCGGCAAAAAGCCTTGGAAACAAAAAGGAACCGGACGCGCCCGCGCCGGCTCCACCCGCTCCCCCCTCTGGGCCGGCGGCGGCGTCGTCTTCGGCCCCCGCCCGCGCGACTTCTCCAAGAAAATCAACGCCAAAGTCCGCGCCCTCGCCTTCTCACGCGCCCTCTTCGACCGCGCGTCCGCCGGCGAAATCGCCGTCATCGAAGCCTTTGCGCCCAACCCCGCCAAAACCAAAACCATCGCCGCCACCCTCAAACGCGTCGAACCCGCCGGCAAACTCCTCCTCGTGGACACCACCTTCTCCACCGAGGCCGCCCGCTCCGCCCGCAACATCGCCCGCGTCACCCTCACCGAGGCCGCCACCCTCAACCCGCTCGACCTCGCCCAACACAAGAAAATCATCGTCAGCGAGCCCGCGCTCAAAGCCATCCTCGCCCGCGTCAACGGAGGCAAAGAATAATGAACGCCAACAACATCCTTAAACTCGTCCGCCTCACGGAAAAAGCCACCGCCCTCTCCTCCGGCCTCGGCCAATACACCTTCGAGGTCTATCCCGGCGCCACCAAACACGCCATCGCCGAAGCCGTCGAAAAAACCTTCAAGGTCACCGTCACCCGCGTGAACGTCCAAAACTACCGCGGCAAAAACAAACGCACCCGCGCCGGACGCCCCACCGTCGGCTCCGACTACAAAAAAGCCATCGTCACCCTCAAGGCCGGCGATAAAATCGAACTCGTCTAACCACCAACGGGAACCACAACACCATGTCCATCAAGCAATCCCGCCCGCTCACCGCCTCCCTCCGCTTCACCGCCCTCAACAAAACCACCGGCGAGTTAAGCAAAAACCGCCCACTCCGCGCCCTCACGCGCTCCAAAAACAAAACCGGAGGCCGCAACGTCTACGGCCGCATCACCTCCCGCAGACGCGGCGGCGGTCACAAACAACTCTACCGCATCATTGACTTCAAACGCGACATCCTCGACGTCCCAGCCAAAGTCGTTGCCATCGAATACGATCCCAACCGCTCCGCCAACATCGCCCTCGTCGCCTACTCCACCGGCGAAAAACGATACATCCTCGCCCCCGACGGCCTCAAAGTCGGCGCCTCCATCCTCGCCTCCGACAAAGCCGAACTCAACGACTTCGTTGTCGGCAACAACTACC
>JAISTY010000129.1 GCA_031272375.1 Opitutaceae bacterium
CGCGCCGGCGCCGACCGCGAGCATGAGAAAATGGATGTCCAGCCGCCGCTCCCGCAGGTTGCGCCAGGAGTCGAGCGCCGCGTCCCAGCCGCCCGCGACCAGCGCGACCGCCGTGAGAAGATGCGCGAGCCACCACGGGCCCGCGCCGGTTTTCTCCAGCAAAAACCCCGCCAGCCCCGCCAGCCCGCAGAGCGCGGCGGACGCCCCCAGCGCCCGCCAGTCCTCCGCCTCGTGCGAGTGCCCGTGCGCATGCCCGCGCTCCCCGCAAGGCTCCCGCCCGCCGGCGTCCGCGGCGGTTTCCGCCGGCCAGTCGAAACGCCTCCAGCGCCAGAACGCCGGCGCCGTCGGGCAGCTTTCCCCGGCCAGCTCGACCGTGCCGCCCTCGTTGCGGACAACAAAGCCGCGCGGCGCCCCGCCGCCCGTGGCCGCGCCGGGCGCGACGCTCCGCAACGTCTCCTCGACATGCGCGCGCAACCGCCCCTCGTCCGCCGCCCCCAGCGTCGCCACATCCACCGTGCGCCCGGCGATGTTGACCCGCACGGCGCCGACCCCCGGCTCGCGCCGGAGAAATTCCGCCAAAGTATCCGTCCATGAGGCACGCATGGCGCGAGAGTGGGCATCCGCCCCCGCCTCCTTGCAAGCCGCAACAATTCCGCGGGCGCGGGCGGCGCCCCACGGGACGTTTCGCGGCGGCTTTGGGACTGGCAAAGCCGCCGCGCCCCTGAAAACCTCCGCGCGACTTCACAATCCGCCATGAAAACCCTCATCGTTGACGACGAGCCGCTGGCGCGCCAGCGCCTCCGAACCCTCCTTCAGAAGACCGACGGCATCGAACTGCTTCCCGACTGTTCCGACGGACAAGCCGCCGTCGAAGCCATCCGCGAACACCACCCCGACCTCGTCCTCCTCGACATCCAGATGCCCGGACTCGACGGGTTCGGGACGCTCGCCGCGCTCGGCGCCGCCGGCGAAAAGCTCCCCGCCATCATCTTCGTCACCGCCTACGACACGCACGCGGTCAAGGCCTTCGAGGTGCACGCGCTCGACTACATTCTCAAGCCCTTCAAGCCGGCGCGGCTCCAGGAGGCCGTCGCCCGCGCCCGCGCCCAGCTCGCCGAAAAGCAAAACCCCGACACCGCCCGCATCCTCGCGCTCCTTGAGGCGCGGCAGGGCGGGCAGGCCGACGCCCTCACCCGCATCGCGGTCCGCTCCGGCGACCGCATTCGTTTCGTCCCCGTTGACGACCTCGACTGGATCGAGGCGGACGGCAACTACGTCATCCTCCACGCCGGGGCGGAGAAGCACATGATCCGCGAGACGCTCGGCTCCCTTGAGAACAAGCTGCCGCGGCGGAAATTCCTGCGTTTGAGCCGTTCCTACATCGTCAACCTCGCCCGCATCCACGAGGCGCGTCCGACGGCGTCGGGCGAGCACGTTGTCGTGCTGAAGGACGGGACGAAAATCCACATGACGCGCGGCCTCCGCGATCTGCAGGAGCACCTGCGAACCCTCTGACGCCGCCGTGCCCGGAATCCGCCAGCAAGCCGCCGCCGTCCAGTCGCAGCGCCAGACATTGGCGCCGCGGGCCATCGAGTCGCTCCGCATTTTGCGGCTGCCCGCCGTCGAGCTGCTCCCGCTCGTCCAGGAGGCGCTCAAGGCCAACCCCGCCCTTGAGGAAATCCCGCCCGAACAGCCCGCCCCGGCGGACGCCGGCGAACTCGACGACGCCGCGCCGCCGGCGTCGTCCGCGCCCGGCGACGGCGAGGCCCACGACCGGCTTCTCGCCAGCCGCACCGCGCAGCCGACGCTGCGCGAGCATCTCCGCCGCCAGCTCGCCCTCGCCACCGCCGGTCCGGAGACACAAGCCGCCGCCGCGCACCTCATAGACACGCTCGACGGCAACGGGCACCTCACCGAGACCGCCGCGGAGACCGCCGCGGAGACGGGGCTTTCCGAGGCCGTGGTCCGCGACGCCACGCGCCTTTTGCAGACGTTCGACCCCGCCGGCATCGCCGCCGGGAGCCTCCGCGACTCCCTGCTGCTGCAGCTTGCCGCGCGGAACCGCTCCGACTCCCTCGCCGCGCGCATCCTGCGCGAGCAGCTCCCGCTCCTTGAGCGGCGCAAGACCGAGAAGCTCGCCGACGTGCTCGGCGTCAGCCCCGCGCGGGTCCGCGAGGCTGTCGCGGAGATCACGGCGCTCGATCCCGCGCCCGCGCGGCGGTTCGCGCCCGACACCCCCGACACCAACCGCCACATCGAACCCGATCTTGTGCTGTCGCCCGACGGGACCGTTTCCCTTGGGGAGGAGCGCCTGCCGCCCCTCCGCGTCTCCGAAAGCTGCGCCGGGCTCATCGCCCGCGACGCGCTCAACGCCGGCGACCTCGCCTACCTTCGCGCGCGCATCCGCGACGCGCGGGCGCTCATCGGGGCGCTCGCGCAGCGACGGGCGACGCTCCTGAAAGTCGCCCGCGCGATCCTCGAGGCGCAGCCGGGGTTTTTGAGGAACGGCGTCGCCGGCCTTCGGCCGCTCACGATGGCGGGGATCGCCGCCGCCACCGGGCTGCACGAGACGACGGTCTCCCGCGCCGTCGCGGGGAAGTTCATCGCGACCCCGCGCGGGACGCTGCCCCTGCGCCGTTTTTTCAGCGCGGCGCTTCCCTCCGGGGAGGGCGGGGCGCGCAGCGCGGCGGCCGTCCGCGAGCGCGTCCAGGATCTCATCGCCGCCGAGGATCCCGACGCGCGGCTGACGGACGAGGCGCTGCGCGAAAAGCTCGCGGCGGAAGGCGTGCGCGTCTCCCGCCGCACCCTCGCCAAATACCGCGAAGTCCTGCGCATCCCCCCCAGCGACGCCCGCTGAAAGGGCGCGCGGCGGGCGGGCGGGGATAATCGCTTTTGTTAAAAAGCGGCTCCGTTTGGCTATTCCACCGGGGAAATGATTTTTGTAGGATGCGGGGGTTATGACAGCGCAAACATTGATTTCAGGCGGTGGATTGAAGGCGGTGGTGTCGGTTTTCGGCACCCGCGGCGACGGCGAGCGCGCGGTCGCGGCGCGGATCGCGGCGGTGATTCGCGAGCGGGCGGCGGAGGGGCGGCGCGCGGTGCTGGGGCTGGCGACGGGGCGCTCCGTGACGGGCATTTACGCGGAGCTGGTGCGGCTGCACCGCGAGGAGGGGCTGTCGTTCGCGAACGTCGTCTCCTTCAACCTCGACGAATACCACGGTCTCGCGCCGGAGGACGCGCGGAGCTACCACTGGTTCATGCGGGAGCATCTGTTCGGGAAGGTGGACGCCCGCCCGGAGAACGTCCACGTGCCGGAGGGGACGCTCGCGCCGGCGGCAACCGCCGCGCACTGCGCCGACTACGAGCGGCTCATCGGGGAGGCCGGCGGGCTGGATTTGCAGCTGCTTGGCGTCGGGCGGACGGGGCACATCGGCTTCAACGAGCCGGGCAGCGGGAAGGAGACGCGGACGCGGCTGGTGACCCTTGACGCGGTGACGCGGCGGGACGCGGCGGGGGACTTTGGCGGGGAGGACAAGGTGCCGCGGCAGGCGGTCTCGATGGGCGTGGGCACCATCCTTGAGGCGCGGGAAATCGTGCTCGTGGCGTGGGGGCGGGCGAAGGCCGCGGTCGTGCGCCGGGCGGTTTTCGGGGCGGTGACGGACGCGCTGCCGGCGTCGTTTCTGCAGGAGCACGGGCGGGTCAACTGGGTTCTGGACGCGCAGTGCGGAGGGGAGGAGGCGTGAGCGGCGGCCTCCGTTGTTGCGCGGGGGCGTTTCCTTTGCGCGAATGCGTCCGCCTTCCCTTTTTCCCATGAGCATCCCATTCACACAGGCCGGAGCCGATTTTTACGTTCCCGACGGCGTCACCTCCCCGGAGGCGGCGCTTGGGCGGACGACGCACCTCGCCATCGCCGCGCACCAGGACGACATCGAGTTCATGGCCTACCACGGCATCCTCGAATGTTTCGGGCGGGCGGACCGCTGGTTTTCGGGCGTGGTCGTCACCGACGGCGCGGGCAGCTCGCGGGCGGGGATTTACGCGGGGCTTTCCGACGCGGAGCTGCGGGGCATCCGGCGGCAGGAGCAGCGCAAGGCGGCGTTTGTCGGGGAATACTCGGCGCAGGTGCAGCTGGCGCATCCGAGCGCGTCGGCGAAGGACGGGGGCAACGCGGAGATCCAGCGCGATCTGGCGGCGGTTCTGGCGCGGTGCGCGCCGAAGGTCGTTTATCTGCACCAGCCGGCGGACAAGCACGACACGCACGTCGGGGTTTTCGGGCATGCGCTGAAGGCGTTGCGCGCGCTGCCGCCGGAGCGCCGTCCGGCGGAGGTCTACGGCTGCGAAGGCTGGCGCGATCTCGACTGGCTTGTGGACGCCGACAAGCGGTTGCTCGACACCGGCGCGCGGCCGAACATCGCGGCGGCGCTCGCGGGGGTCTTCGACTCCCAGATCACGGGCGGCAAGCGCTACGACCTCGGCATTCTCGGGCGGCGGGCGGCGCACGCGACGATGTTCCAGCCGCGCGACTCCGACGCGACGACGGGCATCACGTGGGCGATGGATCTGACGCCGCTCGTCCGCGACCCCTCGCTTTCCGTGGAGGCCTACACGCTCGCCCATGTTGACCGGCTGCGCGCGGACATCGCCGACCGCCTCCGCCGGAACACCTGATTCCCCTTTTTTTCTCCCATGAACAAAACCCTGATTCTCCTCGCGGCGCTTTGCGCTGTTTCGATTAACGCGGCCGGCGCGGACAAGGCGCCGGCGGGCTTCACGCCGCTTTTCAACGGGCGCGACCTTTCCGGCTGGTGGGGCGCGAAAACCGAGGATCCGCGCGGCTACATGGCGTTGTCCGCGGAGGCGTTCGCGCGGAAACGCGAGGCGTCGCTGGCCGACATCCGCGCGCACTGGCGCGTCGAGAACGGCGAACTCGTGAACGACGGGCGGGGGCTTTACCTGACGACGGACAAGTTTTACGGGGATTTCGAGCTGCTGCTGGAATACAAGGCGCTGCCGTTGGGGGACAGCGGGGTTTATCTGCGGGGGTGTCCGCAGGTGCAGATTTGGGATTCGACCAATCCGAAGGAGCAAAAGAACGGGGCGGAGAAGGGGTCCGGCGCGCTCTGGAACAACAAAGGGGAGGGGCGGTTTCCGCTCGTGAAGGCCGACAAGCCCTTCGGGGAGTGGAACACGTTGCGGGTGCGGATGGTGGGCGAGCGCGTCTGGGTGTGGTTGAACGGGCAGCAGACGGTCGCGGGTGCGGTTTTGGAGAATTATTACGACCGCAAAAAGCCCGCCGCCGAGCGGCAGCCTGTCCCGGAGCGCGGGCCGATCCAGTTGCAGACGCACGGTTCCGAGATCCGCTGGCGCGGGTTGTTTCTCAAGGAGCTTTGATTTCGGCGGGCAGCGTTTCACCACCGAGACGCAGAGGAGGGATTTGTCTCACACGAAGCCAAACCAAGCCGAACCAAAGTTTTTTCAACAGATTTCCAATTCATTTAACACCAATAGGTTTTATCCGTAAAATCCGTG
>JAISTY010000219.1 GCA_031272375.1 Opitutaceae bacterium
CCTCGCATCGTTCCCGCGCCTCAACCTCGGCCAGACCTACGTCGACGACCGCATCGGCGACCTCGCGCGAAAATTCGACAAGAAAAACGTCCCCACAATGGGCGGCCTCATCATCTTCGCCGCCGTCTTTTCGAGCACGCTGCTCTGGACGCGCCTCAATGTCTGGGTGCTCGTGAGCCTGTTCGTCTATCTGCTCCTCACCATCGCCGGGTTCCGCGACGATTACCTGAAGGTCGTCCGCCGCAGCCGCGACGGCATCCGCCCGCTGGAGAAAATCCTCTGGCAAACGCTCGCGACCGGCGGCGCCCTCGCCGCGCTGCTCTGGCACCCCGAAAGCGCCAAAACCATCAGCCAGCTCTGGGTCCCCTTCTGCAAAACCGTCCTCGTCCCCCACATGCCCTGGTGGCTCCTCTGCGGCATGATGTTCGTCTGGGTCGTCGGCTTCAGCAACGCCATCAACGTCACCGACGGCCTCGACGGCCTCGCCACCGGCGCGACGATTTCGGTGACGCTCGTGCTCGGCGCGATGGCCTACGTCGCGAGCAACGTGATCACCGCGGACTACCTGCTCATCGGCCACGTCCGCGGCTGCGAGGAGCTGACGGTGCTGTGCGGCGCGCTCATCGGCGCGTGCATGGCGTTCCTCTGGTTCAACAGCCACCCCGCGGAGGTGTTCATGGGCGACACCGGCTCGCTGGCCATCGGCGGCCTGCTGGGGATCATCGCCTTCATGATACAGCAACCCCTGACGCTGTTCATCATCGGCGGCGTTTTCTGGGGCGAGCTGGCCTCTTCCGGCCTGCAAATCAGCTGGTTCAAACTCACGCGCTGGCGGACGGGCGAGGGCCGGCGGATCTTCCTGTGCGCGCCGGCGCACCATCATTTCCAGAAAAAGGGCTGGCCGGAGACGAAGGTCGTCCTGCGCTTCTGGGTGATTTCCCTCGCCTGCGCGCTCGCGGGGCTGGCCACCTTGAAAATCCGCTGAAACCGCGCCGGCCTGCCGGGCGTTTTTGTGAACAACTCCCGCTTGTCCCCGCCCCCGCCCGCGCCCTTCCTCCCGCCAGCCGCCATGTTGTCCGTCCCCGAATTCCTCCGCCCCGTCATCGGGCAAAACACCCCCGTCGCCGTCCTCGGCGCGGGCGTCAGCGGGCGCGCCCTCGCCGCCCTCCTCGGAAAACTCGGCGCGGCGTCCGTCCTTTACGACGAGCAAAACGCCCCCGGCGCGCCGGGCGCCTCCGCCGGTTTCGCGCCGGAGCGCCACGCCCTCGTCCTCTTCTCCCCCGGCTTCCGCCCCGACCACCCCTGGCTGGCCGCCGCCCGCGCCGCCGGCGCCCTCACCCTCGGCGAACTCGACTTCGCCTCCCTCTTCTGGCGCGGCTCCATCATCGCCGTCACCGGCACCAACGGCAAAACCACCCTCGCCTCCTTCCTCGCCCACGCCCTCCGCTCCCTGAAAAAGGACGCCGCCGCCGCCGGCAACATCGGCGTCCCGCTCGCCGCCCTCGCCGCCGCGCGCTCCGGCGCCGCCCCCGAATCCGTCGCCGTCTGCGAGGTCAGCTCCTTCCAGGCCGAAACCCTCCGCCACTTCCGCGCCGACGCCTCCCTCTGGACCAACTTCGCCGAGGACCATCTCGAACGCCACCGCTCCCTCGAAAACTATTTCAACGCCAAATGGCGCCTCTTCGAGCGCACCGCCGGCGGCCCCCTCTTCGCCGGCTCCGGCGTCCGCGCCGCCGCCGCCCTCTTCGGCCAGTCGCTCCCCGACGACGCCTGCGTCCCCACCGAAAACCAGCCCGGCGACCTCCTCCTCAAGGACACCCCGTTCGAGCAGTATCCGCAGCGCGAAAACTTCCTCCTCGCCGCCGCGTGGTGGCGCCGCGCCGGCCTCCCCGAAATGGCCCTCTACGCCGCCGCACGCTCCTTCCGCCTCCCGCCCCACCGCCTCGCCCGCGTCGCCGTGGTCAACGGCACCGCCTTCTGGAACGACTCCAAGGCCACCAACTTTCACGCGGCCGAGGCCGCCCTCCGCTCCTTCCCCGCCCCCGTCCACCTCATCCTCGGCGGCTTGTCCAAGGGCGGCGACCTCCCCGCCTTCGTCCGCCGCGCCGCCCCGCGCGTCCGCCACGCCTGGCTGATCGGCGCCACCGCGCCCGCCCTCGCCGACGCCTGCCGCGCCGCCGCCGTCCCCCACACCGTCGCCGGCACGCTCGACGTCGCCGTCCGCTTCTCCGCCGCCGCCGCCGGAAAGGGCGGAACCGTCCTCCTCGCGCCCGCCTTCGCCAGCTTCGACCAGTTCAAGGGCTGCGAGGAGCGCGGCGAACGCTTCATCGCGCTTGTGAAGAGCCTCGAAAACCCCATTGTCCCGCCAAAAATTAACCCGTCCAACACGCACCCTCTCCACCATGAAACTTCCTAAAATCCTCGGCCTTGTCCTCGCCCTCCATCTCGCGCTCGGCGCCATCCTCGTCGGCTGCAACTCCATGAAAAAACAGCCGCCCGCGCCCGCCGACACCGCCGCGCCCGCCGCCCTCATCACGGCGCCCGACGCCCCCGTCCTCAACCCGCCCGCCGAGGCCGCCTCCGCCCGCTTCCACCCCACACGCCCGGCGTCCGACGCCCGCCCCGGTCAGCCCTTCGAACCCGCGCCCGTCGTCAACCCCTACCCCATCGTCGCCGACGACACCCCGCCGCCCGCCGTCCGCGAACCCGAACCCGCCCCGGGCATCCCCTACACCGTCGTCAAGGGCGACAGCCTCAACCGCATCGCCAAACGCCACGGCGTCACCGTCGCCGCCCTCGCCGACGCCAACAACCTGCCGCGCAACGCGACCCTCAAAATCGGCCAGAAACTCTCGGTCCCCGCCGCCCGCCCGTCCGCGGACAAACCCGCCGCCGCTGCCTCCGGCAAAACCCACACCGTCCTGCCCGGCGAAAACCTCACCGTCATCGCCCGCAAACACCACACCACCGTCGCCACCCTCAAATCCCTCAACGGACTCACCGGCGCCGCCCGCAACGCCGGCCAAATCCGCC